>JAAZVG010000101.1 GCA_018623655.1 Flavobacteriaceae bacterium | reverse complement strand
TCCAGTTTCCGTGATGGTCTACGTTCGCAGTAGAAAAGTGGCCAGTCATTTGACGTCCACCATTCATAGGCTCATGCGCTAAGTCTGTAGTTCCAAAAAGGGTATGAAAGAAAGAAACAGGATTCATTAAGCCCTGGGCAAACATTAAAGTTTGATCTCTGTAATAACCGCTTCGGAAATCACCAGGTTTGAAAAATTTACTTAAGGCGATTTGTGGAAGTTCTTTACCATCACCAAAAATTCCAAATTTAGCACGACCTAGAAGTACCTCTTTTCGTCCCAATAAGCTACATTCTCTGCTTAATCTAACCACTCGATAATCCTCTAGTAGTCGAGATCGAAATTCAGAAAAAGTCATTTCATTATCGTGCATAAGCTGACTGAAAAATCAATTTGATGTCGCAAAAATAAACAAACCCTTTACATTAGAACAAGGAACGTGTAAAGAGTCGGCTTAGTGTTTCGAATTCTAAGGCTAATACGAACCGTATTTGACTAAGGTAGTTGTCGTCAAATGGAACAAATCCTTTTTGATTGTGTAGGGGTAAATAGATCTCTAAAAAATCGGTTACTAAATTCAATCTTACCCCCGAACCGTAATATAATTGTGCCACTTCCTCTAAGTCTTTTTGTACCGCTACTTCTGAATAAATTTCTATAAATCGATATAGATTAACGGCTGTACTTAAAGTAACTAAACCTTTATTGGCATATTTGTTGTCAATGTTTTCAGATACGAAGGCCCCTTCTGCTCTTACCAATTGTTGAGAAAAAAAACCGCTTGACTCAGACCGTCCGATGAGACTATAGTCGTAGAGATAATCGTTTGGCCAGTTGACCCCGAACGAAAAGTAGTCATCCGTCGTATTATTCTTTAAGAAGACTCCAGCAAATAGTCGTGCACTTAGTTGTGTATTATTTGTAAAAAGCTTTCGGTATTCTAAAGAACCAGATAACCGAACAAACCGATTTGAAATTTGCAAATCTGCTAAAGTGCTTTGAAAATCGAATAGGCTTTGAGTGCTTTGTTGATGTCGTAGATTGAAGACACCGTATTCCGGATTTGTAAGGACTCCTAAATCTGTCAATTTACCATCATAATCCCTAGAAACTGAACGGTATCGCAACAACCACCCTTTTCTGTGACGTTTGTTTAAATCGGGATCTTGACCGCTCACCAATATAAAAGGAGTTGTAGTGGTGTATAATGAATTCTCATTGAAATGTTGTGACGCTCCAAAGACTCCATAGGAGATACGAGTCCTACTGCTATCCATTATCCAATGATTTTTTAAAATCGAAAAATTTCCAATAATTGTTTTTTCTTTTGATGAATAAAGGGGGGTTATTTGATATTCTACGGGTTTATCAAGTAAGCTCTGATTTGAAAAACTTAATCCTGCTGCAATTCCGTCATAAAGATTGAAGTTCGCCTGGGGCGTCACGAATAAATTATTATGAGCAGGGCTCGGAAGGTCTGTAAACGGAAGAATTTTAAGAGGCTTAGCGAATAGCTTAGATTGTGGATTAACGGTATTGTTATCTGTCTTGAATTCGGGTGATTCAAGTTTTGGATTAACTACATACCTTACACCAGGTAGATTTTTAAAATTAACAAAAGGTTGTTGTTTTGAATTGTAAACCCATTTTTTATCTATTAAAGAGTCACCCTTCATTTGAGCCACCTTCACGGGCAGCGCGTAGGGACCATTTTGTGTAACTTTCAAAAAATCAATTCCTGCTTTCTGCTCTTCTAAACTAAGTTTAAAGTCAATATGATTTCTCTCACTAAGAATTCTTCGCTCAATAATAGGTGCATTGATCTTTGATGGGAGGTACCATTTTAAATCAAAGGCAGAAGCTCCTGTTTTTAAATATTGACTCAATTGATAGGACTTTAAAGCAGAGCGGATGGCTAGTTTATTATCATCGCTTATACTTAAATCGAAAAGCTGGGCAGCGCGAATAGGGTGTGCAATTTGCCAATTGTAATTAAGTAGTTGGTCTGACCTTGATAATAAAGACTGATCTGAATTTTTATTTTCAATATATCTATCGAGCCATTGGAAATGATTGTTAAAACTCATTTGACTGAAAGAGTACTTTTTAATAGGCCACCAATTGGAAAGCGTTCCACTAAACGTTAAATCTGGATACCGAAAGGAAACATACTCTTGTAGTAAATATTGAGAGAAACCGTCAATATAAAATTGCTCCAATTCAGGGTTAGAGTCAAAATTTAGTTGAAGAAACTTTCGGGCAATGGTTTTGGTTAGTTTTAGCTCTTGTATAAGAGTTTCTGGATATGGTGATATGAATGATGGAATATCATCTATCCCTACTAGTGGACGTTCCTTATAATCCTGTTCTAAAATTAAAAGAGGTCTGAAACTGAACCCCGATAAATAATTCTCTAGAAAAGGGAGTACTCGGTCTAAAGCCACTTCTATATTATCGAAATCGGATAACCAGGAATTAGTGATAATAATTTCGGGTAGTTGTTTGCTGAATCTAGTGGTGTTTGATGAATAATCAATGATTATAGTGGGAGGAGATGCCAGTACGCCGCCAATATGATTTTCTCCAATATCGGTTAAATCACTGCTTATAAAAGTTTCCCTGGTATCGTTTATTTTTAAATCGTAAGAAACAATTCCCGATCGTTGATTACCACGCTGCCTATAGTGATGTAATCTTAGTCGCTCATCTTCTTTGGGTATTGGAATAATCAACTGATTCTTAAGAATAAATGAATTCTGGGTTTTTCCGTACCCAGTATATTTGGAATCAGGAAGATGAAGTAGATAATCAATTTTTAAGGTTAATGGGTTGTTCGATATTCTTGATGGCAGTTTAAGGGCAAGAATATCGTATTCTTTGCGAGAAAAAGGAACCGCTACATTATTGACTGAAATTGATAATTCGCTGGTTCGACCCCGATCTTTTTCGGCGGCAAGGTGAAGTCTTCGATCAAAAACTTGTCTAAAGGATTTAGCAAGTGGTGTTGTTTTTGACGAATAGGAATGGTTCCAATCATACAGATATAGCGAATCATTGTAGACGAAGTAATCAGGAGTCAATTCTAATTCACTAGATACCCTAATGCTTTTATCCTCCAAAATACTGAGGTTTGCAACGAGTCGAACAGGAGGTGATTCCTGAGCATAAATACTTACAATAAAAAAAAGAAATAAATACCGAAGTTGGGTCATCTTAAAAATTAGGACGAAGATCTTTCCCTTTATAGAAGCTTGTAATTATCTCGATTACTTCATCGGCTGTATCTACAAGATGTATTAGATCTAAATCTTCAGGACTGATATTGTTTTCACCTAAAAGTTTGTCTTTAATCCAATCAATGAGACCTCCCCAAAAGGTCCTTCCAACCAGAACGATCGGAAACGTCAATATTTTATTGGTTTGAATAAGGGTAAGTGCTTCAAAAAGCTCATCTAAAGTACCAAACCCACCAGGCATTACCACAAAACTTTGGGCGTATTTCACAAACATCACTTTGCGCACAAAGAAGTAATCAAAATCAATATTCTTGTCTTCGTCGATATACTCGTTGGGGTGCTGTTCGAAAGGAAGTTTTATGTTTAGTCCTACCGAGATGCCTTTACTTTCTTTAGCTCCTTTGTTGGCAGCTTCCATAATTCCAGGACCTCCACCCGTTATAATACCGAATCCTTCATTAGATAATCTTTCAGCTATAGTTTTTCCCAGTTGATAATAGGGGTTATCCTCTGGGGTTCTGGCAGATCCAAAAATACTGACACAAGGTCCAATTTTAGCCATCCGCTCATATCCTTCTACAAATTCACCCATGATCTTGAAAATTGCCCAAGAATCATTCGTTTTAATTTGGTTCCAGATTTTCTCCTCTTGTCTTGACATAGGTACAGATTGAGTTTGAATTTAGTTTAATTCTTGCTTTAAGAAAGGAGCTGTTAAGCTTTTTTTACTCTTAATCACTTTTTCTGGTGTTCCAGTGGCAATAATTTTTCCTCCACCTTTACCACCTTCAGGTCCGATATCAATAATATAGTCAGCAATTTTAATAACATCTAGATTATGCTCAATAATAAGAACAGTATTTCCTTTGTCAACCAATCGCTGAAGTACTTCCATCAGTATCCGAACATCTTCAAAATGCAATCCAGTAGTAGGTTCATCTAATATATAGAAGGTTTTACCTGTATCTCTCTTCGCTAGTTCAGTTGCTAATTTAACCCTTTGCGCCTCACCTCCTGAGAGTGTTGTAGAAGCCTGACCCAAAGCGATATATCCTAGACCAACGTCATTAAGAGTACGAAGTATACGATAGATCTTTGGAATAGAGTGAAAGAATTCAGTAGCTTCTTCAATAGTCATCTCTAGAACATCGGCGATACTCTTGCCTCGATATCGCACTTCAAGAGTTTCTCGATTAAAACGTTTTCCATAACAAATTTCACAGGGTACATGAACGTCAGGTAAGAAATTCATTTCAATCACCTTAAGACCTGCTCCTTGACAAGTTTCGCATCGACCACCCTTAACATTAAAACTGAATCTACCCGGTTTATAACCTCTGATTACAGCCTCGGTTGTCTTTGCGAATAAACTTCTAATTTCATTAAATACTCCGGTGTAGGTCGCTGGATTTGAGCGCGGAGTTCTTCCAATAGGCGATTGATTGACGTCAATTACCTTATCACAGAGTTCGAGTCCTGTTATCTTTTTGTAGGGTAGTGGTTCTTTTACTCCATTGAAATAGTAGGCATTCATTATAGGATAGAGGGTTTGATTAATAAGAGAAGACTTGCCACTACCTGAAACTCCAGATACAACAGTTAAAACTCCCAATGGAATGTCAATAGAAATAGTTTTGAGATTGTGCCCTTTACACCCTTCAAGCTTTATAAAATTTGTTGGTGTTCTTCTCTTCAATGGAATCGGAATTTCAAGGGATCCAGAAAGATAAGAAGCGGTTAGAGTCTTCGCTTTTCTCAATTCTTCGGGATCTCCCTGAAAAATAATTTCACCCCCCTGTTTGCCCGCCGCAGGACCGATGTCAATAATTTGATCCGCCTTTAGCATCATATCTTTATCATGCTCAACCACAAGCACTGAGTTGCCCAAATCTCTAAGATCAGACAACGCCTTTATGAGCTTCATATTATCTCGTTGGTGAAGACCAATGCTGGGCTCATCTAGAATGTATAGTACACCCACGAGTTGTGAACCGATTTGAGTGGCTAATCTTATTCGTTGTGATTCGCCACCAGATAGCGACTTTGAACTTCGATTTAGAGAGAGGTAATCGAGGCCTACATCTAGCATAAATCGAATTCGACTACGAATTTCTTTTAAGAGATCTTCTGCTATAATCTGTTCTCGTTCACCGAGATATTCTTCAATAGTTTCAAAAAAGTCAAAAAGTTCACCTAAATCATAAGCTGCTAATTGGGATAAGGTTTTATCGGCAATTTTGAAGTATGAAGCTTCTGTGTTTAAACGTGAACCACCACAATCCTCACATGTTTGCTGTTCTAAATATTTAGATGCCCATCGACGAATGGAGGTTGAATTTGATGTGTCGTACTGATTTAGGATAAAGGAACCAATACCTTCATAATCTACCTGATAATTTCTGGTCACCCCTAGTGTCTTCGACGGTATATTAATGGTCTCCTTTACACCGTTTATGAGTGCATTGATGGCTTTATTACTGAGTTTTTCTACTAAAGTGTCTAGATCAAAATCATGTAATAATCCGATTTGTTC
>JAAZVG010000100.1 GCA_018623655.1 Flavobacteriaceae bacterium | reverse complement strand
GAATGTTGGTTCTGTTTCTTGGGCTATAGCGATACTTGTTAACGCTACAGCAGCTATTGTAAAAAGTTTTTTCATGGTGTTCGTTTTTTGATTTTTGATTTTTTTGATGATCATATTAATGTTGATTAAGTCTGAAATCGGGATAAGCATCCATTCCGTGTTCATGAATATCGAGGCCTTCTAGCTCCTCTTTGCGTGGAACTCGGAGTCCCATTGTCTTTTTGATGACAAACAATATGATGAATCCGCAAACACTGCAGAAAACACCTGCCGCTCCAACACCAGCTAGTTGAACAACAAACTGGTCGAATGATGCCATGGCACCAAAGATACCTACTGCGAGTGTACCCCAGATTCCAGTGATTAGGTGAACAGCGATGGCTCCGACAGGATCATCCAGTAGAAGTTTATCCAATAGGCTTACAGCGAAAACAAGAATTACTCCTCCCAACAAGCCAATGACTACAGCCTCGTTTGGGGACATTTGATCTGCCCCAGCGGTAATACTTACCAGACCGCCAAGAATTCCATTTAAAAACATGGTTAAATCAAAATTCTTAAACTTCAGGTAAGAGACGATAAAAGCCGAAACACCACCAGCTGCAGCTGCTAAAGAGGTAGTTACAAGGGTTAAAGATGTTAACTCAGGATCTGCTGATAGCACTGAACCACCATTAAACCCAAACCATCCTAACCAAAGAATAAGGACACCTGCGGTGGTGAAAGGTAAGCTGTGTCCAGGGATCGCATTGGCCTTACCATCTTCGGTGTATTTTCCGATACGTGGACCTAGCAGGTAAACAGCGATCAGGGCAGCCCATCCACCTACAGAGTGAACTAAAGTTGAACCAGCAAAATCATAGAATCCTTCAGCTTCTCCGTAGCTAAGGCTAGATAAAAATCCGCCTCCCCACTGCCAAGATCCTACAATAGGATATACAAGACCTACATATATGATAGTGAACAGGAAAAACGATTGGAGTTTTATACGTTCTGCTACAGCACCAGATACGATCGTAGCAGCCGTAGCAGCAAACATTCCTTGAAACAAGAAATCGGTCCACCAGGTGTAGCCTCCGCTGGCATATTCTGGAGTCATTCCTCCTTCGGGAGCCGCGATACCAAATCCAGCGAATTTGAAAAATCCAAAGTCTCCTTCTTCGAAACCTGGATACATCAGATTAAAACCTCCAATGTAATACAGAAGTAATCCGACAGTGATTATAAAGATATTTTTAAATAGAATGTTAACCGTGTTTTTTTGACGAGTTAAACCTATTTCGAGGAATGAGAATCCGAGGTGCATAAAGAATACAAGCCCCGTACATATCATCATCCAAATGTTATTAGCGGTAAATAATGCAGTTTCCATGTTTAAAATTTTAATTGATGATTAGTTTATTCCTTCGTAGCCTTTTTCTCCGGTTCTGATACGGAAAGCTTCTTCGACAGGGCTTATAAAAACCTTTCCATCCCCTACATCACCAGTTTTAGCGCTTTCAAGAATAGTTTTGATGGTAGTGTCAACAAATTCGTCAGTAACTACGATTGATAGAAATCGTCGTTGGATATCAGAAGTAGAATATCTAATACCTCTATAAACGTGTCCTTGTTTTTCATTACCAACACCAGTAACGTCCCAATAACTAAAGAAGACTACACCGACATCGTGTAATGCTTTCTTCACTTCGTCAAATTTTGACTTGCGAATAATTGCTTCGATTTTTTTCATGATTTTTTCGATTTTGTTGCGGTAAAAGTATAGAAAGAGATAAAACTCAATAAAAAATTCAATGAATTATTTAAATCTTTTCACATCTTCTAAAAAATCAACTTTTAAAAGTATGATATTCGAAATAGGATGATGTCTAAATTGTTAGAATCACAATAAATGGAGAAATGCCTATCGAATGATGCGATAACCAATAAATAGAAAAAGAATACCGAACAGGAGACTACTCGTCGTGTACAGTATATAAGGCAGATATAACTCGCGTTCTAAAAGTGATAAGCCTTCTTTAGAAAATGTACTGAAAGTGGTGAACCCCCCACACAGGCCAGTGAGCAGTAATAGCTGTAAATGTTGATTGTCAGATTTATTTAAAAGACTGGTAAAAAGCCCGAGTAACAAACATCCTATTAGATTCGCTGTAAAAGTACCCCACTGAAAATAAGAATCCTCCTTATTAAACCATACTGAGAACTGGTAACGCAGAACACTACCTAGGCCACCTCCTAGAAAAACCCATAGAAAGGGAATTAAGCTTTTCATCTCAAAGCGTATTTGAGACCAGTCAGTATTGCGATGAATACAATAAAGCCAACGAGCACCCAGAGTGATCCTTTGAATTGCTTTTCGTGAATCGCTTTGTCTTTGCGGTAAGAGAGAGCAATAATACCAACGAAGCCGATAAAGAATACTACGGCAAAAATAAGCTGACCTGTACTAAACATTAGATTACTTCATAACGCCACCCATGCGGATCTTCTGCACGTCCTAACTGAATGTCGGTTAAGGCTTTTTTTAGTTTTGGTCCATAAGGGTTTTCAACATCGTCTATGCTATATTGGATTCCTTGATATCCGAAACTATTAATCTCGCTCACCACCGCGGCGGTACCTACTCCGAATAATTCTTTAAGTTCACCCGTTTCAAAACCATTAATAAGCTCTGCTATAGACACGGGACGTTCTTTTACTTTGATATCTAAGTCTTTACAAAGCGTAAGCATACTCTTTCGTGTAATACCGTCTAATATAGTATCAGATGTTGGACTTGTGTATAGTTGGTCGCCTAAACGAACGAAAATATTCATGGTACCTGCTTCTTCAATATAGCTGTGTGTGTTAGCGTCTGTCCAGACCACCTGTTGGTAGCCTTCAGCCTTTGCAAGTTCGGTCGGATAGAATTGTCCGGCATAATTACCACCTGCTTTCGCATATCCGAACCCTCCTGGGGCAGCTCTAGAAAAACGCTCTTCAATTTTCACGGCTATTGCACTTGAAAAATAGGCAGAGACAGGAGAACAAATAATTACAAATCGATACTCTTTAGCAGGATTCGCCTTAATTGCAGCTTCGGTAGCAAACACATAGGGTCTGATATATAAAGAACTCCCTTCGTCAGTAGGGATCCAAGCCTTTTCTAGACTGATTAGCTCGGTAAGGCTTTCTAAAAAGGCTTCCTCATCGATTTGCGGTATACACATACGTTCACAAGAACGATTGAATCGTTTGATATTCTCAGTAGGTCGAAATAGATAAGCTCTTCCATCTTTTCCCTTATATGCTTTCATGCCTTCAAAAAGTGCCTGTCCGTAATGAAATACACTAGCTGACGGCTCCAGAGTGAAGGGCGCATAAGGTTTAATACTATGAGATGACCACTTACCATCTTTGAAATCAGAAATCACCATGTGGTCGGTGAATAAGGTGCCAAAATCAAGGTTGGTCAAGTTGAGGCCATCTAGTTTAGATTGGGCAACTTTTTCTATTTCCATTTTAATGCTTGCTTACATTGCAAAAGTAGTATTTCTTCAGTTACTTTTACAGTATGAAACGAAAGGTGATTCAAACGGGTGATGGGAGTAACACACTCGAGATCACAGACCTGAATGAAACCTATCACTCAAGACATGGAGCACTGGCTGAAGCAAAACATGTGTTCATAGAATCTGGCCTAAGTCACTGGCTATCGCGTTACTCAAACTCGAAAACCCTTTCTATTTTCGAAATGGGTTTAGGTACCGGAATGAATGCATTATTGAGCTTTGACTTTTTAGTACATTCACCCGTAAAGCTTTATTACCTGGGTCTTGAGGCTTTCCCGTTAGAATCAAAGGAATGGTTGGCCATGGATGCAAAAGGATGGGGTAATTACCATCAGTATTTGAAACTGCATGAGGCTGAATGGAATAAAGAGATTGAATTGTCGCCAAATAAAATACTTCATAAGGTAAATCAGACTTTCGAGTCTTTTGAGCCTAAAATAACTTTTGACATTATCTACTATGATGCCTTTGGGGCAAGAGCTCAACCCGAATTATGGGAAGCTCGATGGCTTCAGAAGTGTGCAGATATGTTGAATACAGGTGGGGTTTTTGTGACCTATGCAGCGAAAGGAAGCGTGAGGCGAGCACTTGAGGCTGCAGGTTTAATTGTTGAACGTCTTCCTGGCCCACCGGGGAAAAGGGAGATGTTGCGAGCTGCCAAATCTAAGCAAGAATGAATAAAAAAACGGTTTTAGTAACGGGAGCAACGGGGCTGGTCGGAAAGGCTTTTTTACAACAGGTCGAAACGTCGAATAAGTGGCACTTTCGGTACCTGACGCGAAGAAAAAATGCAAAACCTCTTCATGGTGCGGATGCGTTCTACTGGAATCCTGCTTGTCTAGAAATACAGGAAGAAGCGTTAAATGGGGTCGAAGTCATTTTAAATTTGGCTGGAGCCTCGGTATCTAACCGATGGAGTAAGCCTTACAAAGCCGAAATTTTATCCAGCCGTATCAATGGTTTAAAAACGTTATATCGCGCGATTTCAGCCTCAAAATATTCGGTGAAGCAGTTGATTTCTGCTTCAGCCATTGGTTTTTACGAAAGTGATTTCGAGAAAAGTCATTCCGAAGTTAGCACAGCATCAGATAATGGCTTTCTAAGTAATGTAGTACAGCAGTGGGAAGCTGAAGCTGATCGTTTTGAATCATTAAATATCTCAGTGAGTAAATTACGGTTCGGTATCGTCCTGTCAACTCAGGGGGGTGCGCTTCCAAAATTGATGCAACCTACTTCGGTCGGTTTTGGAGCAGCCTTAGGATCTGGTAATCAGTGGCAGTCTTGGATTCATATTAAAGATTTGGTCCGGGCAATGATTTACACGCTAGATACTGGGGGTAAAGGGGTTTACAATATTGTTGCTCCCCATCCTGAAAGAGCAATAGATTTAGCTCAAACCTTGGCTAAGCAGATGAAACGACCTTTTTGGTTAAAGCGATCCCCAGAATTTATCATTAGACTGCTTTTGGGTGAAATGTCTGAAATGGTACTTCAGTCGCAAAAAGTAATCCCCCAAAGATTACTCAACGAGGGTTTTGAATTTAAGTACCCCAAAATAGATGAAGCATTCTCTGATTTAATTCAGACAAAGAAGTGACATTTTGGCACAGAAATTTAAAATGGCAATACTTTTGCCTCTAGTTAGAAAAAAAACCTTCACATAAAATGAGTAAGTCGAAAAAGAGTGAAAAGGGTCCTGTTGATTCAACAATTGATCATGAGATCGAATCAAATGAGGTAGAAAATACTGCTGCTGAAGAAATTGCTAGCGAGGAGAAACCCGAGCCTACTGTTGAAGAACAATTAACACAAGAGAAAGATAAGTTTTTAAGATTGTTTGCTGAATTTGAGAATTACAAAAAGCGTACTACTAAGGAGCGTATCGATTTATTTAAGACAGCAGGTCGTGAGGTCATCACAGCGCTCTTGCCAGTGCTTGACGATTTTGATCGAGCGCTACCGGAAATAAAGAAATCTGCTGATGCGAACACACTGCAAGGAGTTGAACTTATTTACAACAAAATCAAAGAGGTTTTGAAAGCCAAAGGCCTAATGGAAATCACTGTCGAACCTGGAACTGACTTTGATTCAGAGGTGCACGATGCGATTACTCAAATACCGGCGCCTGAAGAGAAGCTCAAGGGAAAGATAATCGATACCGTTGAAAAGGGATACACCCTTGGCGATATAATCATTAGACACCCTAAAGTTGTAGTGGGTCAATAAGCTAT
>JAAZVG010000014.1 GCA_018623655.1 Flavobacteriaceae bacterium | reverse complement strand
TACAGGTAAAGATGTTCAGATCAACATTCACGAAATCAAACGTCCTGAGCTAGATGCCAATCTAGTAGCCTCTTCTATCGCGCGTCAAATAGAAAACCGTATCTCTTATCGTAGAGCGATTAAAATGGCTATTGCTTCTGCTATTCGAATGAATGCAGAGGGAATTAAGATTATGATCTCTGGTCGTTTGAATGGTGCGGAGATGGCGCGTTCAGAGTCTTATAAAGAGGGCCGTATTCCTCTATCTACCTTCCGCGCAGATGTGGACTATGCTCTTGAAGAAGCCCACACTACTTATGGTCGTCTTGGTATCAAGGTATGGATCATGAAAGGTGAGGTGTATGGTAAGAGAGAATTATCTCCGTTGGTTGGTCTTTCAACCAACTCAGGTAGTGGTAAATCAAAACAAGATGGTGCGGCAAAGCGTCGTCGTAGAAAGTAATATAAAGTAGAAGAAGGATTATGTTACAGCCAAAAAGAACCAAATTTCGCAAAGCCCAGAAGGGCCGCATGAAAGGAATTTCACAACGTGGCCATCAGCTTTCGAATGGAATGTTTGGTATTAAATCGTTAGACTCAAAGTTCATTACCTCGCGTCAAATTGAGGCGGCTCGTATTGCAGCTACTCGTTACATGAAGCGTCAAGGTCAACTTTGGATCAAAATTTTCCCAGATAAACCTATTACTAAGAAGCCACTTGAGGTACGTATGGGTAAAGGTAAGGGTGCTCCTGAGTATTGGGTAGCAGTAGTTAAACCAGGACGCATTATGTTCGAGGTTGCTGGTGTTCCGAAAGAAGTAGCAGAAGAGGCTTTACGTCTTGCCGCTCAGAAACTACCCTGTAGAACTAAGTTTATTGTTGCACGTGACTTTGTTGCAGAATAATATTGATCGTTGATATGAAACAGTCGGAAATAATAGAATTATCAGTTGAAGATCTAAAAGCGAAGCTTATTTCACTGAAAAAAGAGTTGTCAGATTTATCGTTAGGACACTCTGTTTCTCCGTTAGAGAATCCTTTGATTCTTCGTTCAACACGAAGAACTATCGCTAGAATCTCTACTGAATTATCTAAAAGAGAATTACAATAACGGCCTGGCCTTATGGAAAATAGAAACTTAAGAAAAGAAAGAATTGGTGTTGTCACTAGTAACAAAATGGAGAAATCTATTGTTGTTTCAGAGGTGAAACGTGTTAAACACCCTATGTACGGTAAGTTCGTACTTAAGACCAAGAAGTATGTCGCGCATGATGAGAAAAACGATTGTAATGAAGGCGATACAGTGAAAATCATGGAAACTCGACCATTAAGCAAGCGCAAGTGCTGGAGATTGGTTGAAATTATTGAACGAGCTAAGTAATTAGGAATGGTACAGCAAGAATCAAGATTAAGAGTTGCGGATAATACCGGTGCCAAAGAGGTACTTACTATTCGTGTTTTAGGTGGAACTAAGCGTCGCTATGCTTCGCTTGGTGATAAGATTGTAGTTACCGTTAAAGAAGCTACACCGAACGGAACGGTTAAAAAGGGTACTGTTTCTACAGCCGTTGTTGTTCGCACTACTAAAGAAGTTAGACGACCTGATGGATCGTATATCCGTTTTGATGATAATGCCTGTGTTCTATTAAATGCTACCGGAGAGATGAGAGGTACTCGTGTTTTCGGTCCTGTTGCAAGAGAATTACGTGATCGTCAATTTATGAAGATTGTTTCATTAGCCCCTGAGGTGCTTTAATCTTACGAAGAAATGGTAAAGTTAAAATTGAAAGTTGGAGATAAGGTTCAAGTAAACGCCGGAGAACACAAAGGATCGCAAGGTTCAATTGTCTCTCTAGATAAGGTGAAGAATCGTGCTATTGTAGAAGGTGTGAACTTAGTTTCTAAACACCAGAAGCCAAGCTCTAACAACCCGCAAGGAGGTATTGTACAGAAAGAGGCACCTATTCATATTTCAAATCTCTCGCTCCTTGATCCTAAAGATGGATCACCAACCCGCGTTGGCTATGAAGTTCGAGATGGTAAGAAAGTTCGTGTTTCTAAAAAATCAAACGAAGTATTATAAGCCATGGAATATACTCCAAGATTAAAACAAGAATACACTGATCGAATCGTTTCAGCTTTAAGCGAACAATTCAATTACAAGAATGTAATGATGGTTCCTAAACTGGAGAAAATTGTCATCAGTAGAGGTGTAGGAGCTGCAGTTGCCGATAAGAAATTAGTCGATCAAGCAGTAGAAGAGCTTACGACTATCTCAGGACAGAAGGCTATTGCTACTATATCTAAGAAGGATGTTGCATCGTTCAAACTTCGTAAAGGAATGCCTATCGGAGCAAAAGTGACGCTCAGAGGGGAACGTATGTATGAATTTCTTGATCGTTTAGTTACTGTTGCGCTACCGCGTGTACGTGACTTCCAAGGAATTAAATCTACTGGTTTTGATGGTCGAGGTAACTACAATTTAGGTGTTACCGAGCAGATTATCTTCCCAGAAATTAACATCGATAAAATCAATCGAATTAACGGTATGGATATCACATTTGTGACAAGTGCCGGAACTGATAACGAGGCACAAGCCTTATTAACTGAACTAGGTCTACCGTTTAAAAAGAATTAGTATGGCTAAAGAATCTATGAAAGCCCGCGAACGTAAAAGGGCAAAGCTGGTTGCAAAGTATGCTGCAAAGCGTGAAGCTTTAAAGGCTGCAGGAGATTATGAAGGACTTCAAAAGCTTCCTAAAAATGCTTCTCCAGTAAGAATGCGTAATCGATGCAAATTAACAGGTCGTCCTCGCGGTTACATGAGAACATTTGGTATTTCTCGTGTTACTTTCCGAGAAATGGCCAATAAAGGTTTAATTCCAGGAGTAACTAAAGCCAGCTGGTAGATATATATTAAAGAAATTTTAAGATGGTAACAGATCCAATTGCAGATTTTTTAACTCGTATTCGTAATGCGAGTAGTGCTGGACACAGAGTGGTTGAAATACCTGCTTCGAACGTCAAAAAAGAGATTACTAAAATCCTCTTCGACCAAGGATACATCCTTAGTTACAAGTTTGAAGATACTAGTGCTCAGGGTTCAATTAAAATTGCCCTCAAATATGATTCGGTGACTAAAGAGCCGATCATTAGAAAAATTGAAAGAGTGAGTAAGCCAGGTCTTCGTAAGTATTCAGGTAAGGATGATCTTCCACGTATACTAAACGGATTAGGTATTGCTGTTGTTTCTACCTCTCATGGGGTAATGACTTCAAAGCAAGCTCGTAAGGAAAACGTAGGCGGAGAAGTTCTTTGCTACGTATATTAAAATTGAATAACTGATAGATTATGTCAAGAATAGGAAATAACCCAATCTCGATTCCAGATGGTGTTACGGTTACTATAGCTGATCAAACCATAACGGTCACAGGTAAGCTTGGTGAATTAACTCAAGAGTTTGATGCTGTATCCATTGAGGTAGTTGACGGAAGTGTTTCTGTTACTCGCCCTTCAGACTCGAAAGATCACCGCTCAAAGCACGGTCTTTACAGAGCTCTAGTGAATAACATGATTCAAGGAGTTTCTGCAGGTTGGACTAAAGAATTAGAACTGGTTGGAGTTGGTTATCGCGCCAGCAACCAAGGTCAAAAATTAGATCTAGCGATAGGTTACTCTCATAATATTATCTTGAATATTGCTCCTGAAGTTAAAGTTGAAACGGTATCTGAAAAAGGAAAGAACCCAATCGTGAAACTAACTTCACATGACAAGCAACTCGTTGGCCAGGTAGCTGCTAAAATTCGCAGTTTTAGAAAGCCAGAACCTTATAAAGGAAAAGGTATCAAGTTTGTGGGTGAACAAATTAGAAGAAAAGCAGGTAAATCTGCATAACCGTAAAATACTATGGGATTAAGTAAACTAGAAAGAAGACAACGTATCCAAAAGCGTATTCGCAAAAGTTCTTTTGGTACTCCAGAGCGTCCTAGACTAGCTGTTTTTCGCAGTAATAAGGAAATTTATGCTCAAATCATTGACGATCGCAACGGTGTTACTCTTGCAGCAGCATCATCTCGCGATAAAGGAGCTTCAGTTGAAGGAACCAAAATTGAGCAAGCAAACGCTGTCGGGAAGAGCCTTGCAGAAAAAGCCCTTGCAAAAGGAATCGCTGCAGTAGCTTTTGATAGAGGAGGAAATTTGTATCACGGAAGAGTAAAATCTTTAGCCGAAGGAGCTAGAGAAGGCGGACTTAAATTCTAATCACGATTATGTATCAGAACTATAAAAATGTTGAGATTGTTAAACCAGGTGGTTTAGAACTAAAGGACCGTCTTGTTGGGGTTCAACGTGTAACTAAAGTAACTAAGGGTGGTCGTGCCTTTGGATTCTCTGCAATTGTTGTTGTAGGCGATGAAAATGGTGTAGTTGGTCATGGTTTAGGTAAATCTAAAGAAGTAGCAACGGCAATTTCAAAAGCTGTAGAGGACGCTAAGAAAAATCTAGTTCGTATTCCTCTAACTCATGGTACCTTACCACACGAGCAAAAAGGTAAGTTTGGTGGTGCTAGAGTATATCTACAACCTGCTTCACAGGGTACCGGGGTTATCGCCGGTGGTGCGGTTCGTGCAGTACTAGAAGCTGTTGGTGTACACGATGTGCTTTCTAAGTCTCAAGGTTCATCGAACCCTCACAACGTAGTTAAAGCCACTTTTGATGCATTATTGCAACTTCGCGATGCAAAATCTATCGCTAAGCAACGCGGTATTAGTTTAGATAAAGTATTTAACGGATAATTGTGGTCATGGGAAAAATTAAAATCACTCAGGTAAGAAGTAGCATCAAACGTCCACAGAACCAAAAGCGTACGTTAGAAGCTTTAGGCTTGAAGAAAATTGGTCAGGTAGTAGAACACGATTCTACTCCTAATATTTTAGGAATGGTTAAAGTGGTTGAGCATTTAGTAAATGTTCAACAATCATAAAGTTTAAAAAATGAACCTACATAGTTTAAAGCCGGCAGAAGGCTCAGTTCATAGAGAAGGAAAACGC
Source organism: Flavobacteriaceae bacterium (assembly GCA_018623655.1). Lineage (GTDB taxonomy): Bacteria > Bacteroidota > Bacteroidia > Flavobacteriales > Flavobacteriaceae > UBA3478. Next base: position 13,144 of record JAAZVG010000014.1, on the reverse strand, counting down.
GTTGGTCGCGGAGAAGGATCTGGTAAAGGTGGTACTGCTGCTCGTGGTCACAAAGGAGCAAAGTCACGTTCTGGATATTCTAAGAAAATTGGTTTTGAAGGTGGTCAAATGCCACTGCAACGTCGTGTTCCAAAATTTGGTTTTAAAAACATCAATCGCAAAGAATACCGAGGTGTCGGTTTAGATCAACTTGAAGCATTGGCTGCATCTGGTCAGACAGACATTACTTTTGAAGTTTTAGTTGCAAATGGTATCGCCCGTAAGAATGACTTAGTAAAAATTCTTGCGAATGGTGCTGTTTCGTCTAAAGTTAATGTAACCGTACACAAGTTTACCGCTTCAGCTAAGTCAGCAATTGAAGCAGCCGGTGGTACTGCTACTGAGATTTAATTTTTTCTAAATGAAGAAGTTTATAGAAACCTTAACGAATATCTGGAAGATCGAAGAGCTACGTAACAAGATTATTGTAACTCTTGGATTAATTCTAGTCTATCGTTTTGGAGCACAGGTAGTTCTGCCTGGTATAGATACAGATCAACTCGTACAGTTAAATCAAAATACAGAACAGGGTATTTTAGGTATTCTTAATGCATTTACTGGAGGTGCTTTTGCTAACGCATCGATTTTTGCTTTAGGAATTATGCCTTATATCTCCGCTTCTATTGTGGTACAGTTGATGGGTATTGCAATTCCTTATTTGCAGAAACTAGATAAGGAAGGAGAAAGTGGTCGTAAAACAAAAACCCAAATTACACGTTGGTTAACGATTGCAATTTGTATCGTTCAAGCCCCTGCTTACTTATATGGTCTGAGTGCTTTGGGTGTCCCTGATAGTGCTTTTGTATTAGGAAAAGGTCTCGGGTTTATGATACCCGCGGTAATCATTCTCGTAACCGGTACTGTTTTTGCAATGTGGTTAGGAGAACGCATCACCGATAAGGGAATCGGTAATGGTATTTCACTACTAATTATGGTGGGTATTATTGCTACGCTACCGCAATCATTTGTACAGGAATTTATTTCGCGTACTGCGAATAATAACGGAGGACTTATGCTCATTCTTGTAGAGCTTATTCTTTGGTTCATTGTTATCCTAGCTTCGATACTAGTAGTAATGGCAGTAAGACAGGTCCCTGTTCAATATGCGAGACGAACTGCTTCTGGTTCTCAGTCAGCTGTTGGTGCTCGTCAGTACATCCCATTAAAATTAAATGCTTCTGGGGTAATGCCAATCATCTTTGCCCAGGCAATCATGTTTGCTCCAGGACTCATTGGTCGTTCATTTAACAACACTGAAATCGGTCAGTGGCTTGAGGTAAATTTTCAGGATATTTTCGGTTTAGCTTACAATATTTTGTTTGCTCTACTGATTATCGTGTTTACTTTCCTTTATACTGCTATCACGATTCCTACTTCAAAAATGGCCGACGATCTAAAGCGAAGTGGCGGTTTTGTTCCTGGCATAAGACCTGGTGCTGAAACCGGTGACTTCTTAGATAAAGTGATGTCTTTGATTACCTTCCCTGGAGCTATTTTCTTAGCAATTCTGGCAGTACTTCCTGCAGTTGTTGTTAAACTTATGGATGTCCAGGCAGGATGGGCATTATTCTACGGTGGTACCTCACTTCTTATTATGGTGGGTGTTGCTATCGATACTGTTCAACAGGTAAATGCATACTTATTAAATCGTCATTACGACGGTCTAATGAAATCAGGAAAAAATCGTAAAGTAGCTTAATTATGGCAAAACAAGCGGCTATTGAACAAGATGGATCTATTATTGAAGCGTTGTCAAACGCCATGTTTCGTGTGGAACTAGATAATGGTCATGTTGTTACGGCACACATCTCTGGTAAAATGCGCATGCATTATATCAAACTATTACCGGGAGATAAGGTAAAGTTAGAGATGAGTCCATATGATTTAACTAAAGCAAGAATTACATACAGATATTAATATGAAGGTTAGGGCATCTATTAAGAAAAGAAGCGCCGATTGTAAAATTGTGCGTCGTAAGGGTCGACTATACGTGATCAACAAGAAGAATCCAAAATTTAAACAAAGACAAGGATAGTTATGGCAAGAATTGCTGGGGTTGATATACCTAAACAGAAGCGTGGTGTCATTGCACTTACTTATATTTTCGGTATCGGAAAAAGTCGTGCAAAAGATATCCTAGATCAAGCTGGAGTTTCAGAAGGCAAAAAGGTGTCTGATTGGAACGATGATGAAATCGGAAAAATACGTGATGCTGTTTCTCAATTCACTATAGAAGGTGAGTTGCGTTCAGAAGTGTCTCTAAACATCAAGCGTCTTATGGACATTGGTTGTCAACGAGGTATCCGTCACAGACTTGGTCTTCCATTACGCGGACAACGTACTAAGAATAACTCGCGTACTCGTAAAGGGAAGCGTAAAACAGTTGCTAACAAGAAGAAAGCAACCAAATAATAGCTTAATATGGCAAAAGGAACTAGTAAAACCGTTAAGAAACGTAAAGTTATTGTTGAGAGCACTGGTGAAGCGCATATCGTTTCTTCTTTCAACAACATTATCATTTCACTCACCAATAAAAATGGTGATGTAATTTCGTGGTCATCTGCGGGTAAGATGGGCTTTAGAGGATCTAAGAAAAATACACCTTACGCTGCACAGGTTGCTGCTGAAGATTGTGCTAAGGTTGCTCAGGAAGCTGGTCTTCGCAAAGTGAAAGTTTTCGTAAAAGGGCCTGGTAATGGTCGTGAATCTGCTATTCGTTCGATTCACAACTCGGGGATTGAAGTAACAGAAATTGTTGATGTTACTCCAATGCCACACAATGGATGTAGACCACCAGCAAGAAGAAGAGTTTAATTTTATTAATTAATAGAGGATTTGCGGTTATCGAAGGATAAGCCTTAATTCATAACCACCTCCCAATTTTATTTTTATGGCAAGATATACAGGACCATCTACTAAAATCGCTCGAAAGTTTGGTGAAGCCATCTTCGGCGACGACAAATCTTTTGAAAAAAAGAATTATCCTCCAGGGCAGCACGGAAATAACCGTCGTCGTGGGAAAAAATCAGAGTATGCTGTGCAGCTTATGGAAAAGCAAAAAGCAAAGTATACTTATGGTATTCTTGAAAAACAGTTCCGTAATCTTTTCGCTAAAGCGAATAGAAGTAAAGGAGTTACTGGTGAAGTACTTCTTCAACTTTGTGAATCTCGTTTAGATAACGTGGTTTATCGTTTTGGCATTGCTCCTTCACGTAGAGCTGCCCGTCAGTTAGTATCTCACCGCCATGTAACTGTGGATGGAGAGATCGTTAACATTCCGTCTTATCAGGTGAAACCAGGGCAAGTTGTAGGTGTTCGTGAGAAATCGAAGTCAGTTCAAAAAATCACTGACTCCTTAGCAAATACAAATCAATCTTTCGAATGGCTAAACTGGAATTCAGATAAGCTTGAGGGAACGTTTGTAAATATTCCCGAGCGTGTTCAGATTCCTGAGACAATCAAGGAACAGCTAATCGTCGAATTGTACTCTAAATAATTTCACCCTCAATAACGTTTGATATGGCAATACTAAATTTTCAAAAGCCGGATAAAGTAATCATGATCGAGTCAACTGATTTCGATGGGAAATTTGAATTTCGTCCATTGGAACCAGGCTACGGCTTAACCGTAGGAAATGCTCTTCGTCGCGTATTACTTTCATCTTTAGAAGGCTTCGCGATTACTTCAATTCGCATTGAAGGTGTAGATCATGAGTTTTCAGTGATTCCAGGAGTTGTTGAAGATGTAACCGAAATGATCCTTAATCTTAAACAAGTTCGTTTCAAGCGTCAAATCGACGATGTTGAAAACGAAACTGTTGCAATTTCAATTTCTAATACCGATAAGATTACTGCTGGTGATTTTCAGAAATTTATCTCTGGTTTCCAGGTTTTGAATCCTGATCAGGTAATTTGTAATCTAGATAGTAAGGTAAATATTAATCTTCAGCTCACCATCGAGAAAGGACGTGGTTACGTTTCTGCTGACGATAATAAAAAGGCAAATGCACCTATAGGAACAGTTGCTATCGATTCGATCTTTACACCGATTAAGAATGTTAAGTATAGTATCGAGAACTATCGTGTAGAGCAAAAAACTGACTTCGAAAAATTGGTTTTCGAAATTGTAACTGACGGTTCGATTGCTCCTAAAGATGCCCTTACCGAAGCTGCTAAAATTCTTATCCACCATTTCATGTTATTCTCTGATGAGAGAATCACTTTAGAGGCAGAAGAATTAGAGCGCACAGAGACTTACGATGAAGAATCTTTACATATGCGTCAGCTCCTTAAAACGAAGTTAGTAGATATGGACCTTTCTGTTCGTGCACTGAATTGTTTAAAGGCGGCTGAGGTAGATACTCTAGGTGATCTTGTCTCTTTTAATAAAAACGATTTAATGAAATTCAGAAACTTCGGTAAGAAGTCGTTGACGGAGCTCGAAGAACTTGTTCAAAGTAAGGGATTAGAATTTGGAATGGATCTAACCAAGTACAAATTAGATAGAGACTAGATATGAGACACGGAAAGAAAATCAATCACTTAGGGCGTACCGCCTCACATCGTAAGTCAATGCTTGCGAATATGGCATGTTCTCTAATTGAACATAAACGAATCAACACGACTACTGCAAAGGCAAAAGCCCTTAAGCAGTTCGTTGAGCCTCTAATTACAAAGGCAAAGGCAGATAATAATTCAACTATTGAAAAGAGTACGCACAACCGAAGAGTAGCCTTTAGTTATCTTAGAAACAAGGAGGCTGTGGCTCAATTGTTTTCTGAGGTTTCTGAAAAAGTTGCCGATCGTCAGGGAGGATATACGCGTATTATCAAGCTCGGTAATCGTCTTGGAGATAGTGCTGATATGGCTCTTATCGAACTCGTTGACTTCAATGAAACGTACAATGCTACTGAAAAGAAAGCGAAGTCAACTCGAAGAAGTCGTCGTTCTAAATCTGCAGAGACAAAAGAGGCTGCTCCAGCTGTTGAAGAAGTTGCTGTAGCTGAAGCTCCTGCCACTGCTGAAGAGGCTGCTCCAGAAGCAGAAACTACTGAAGAAACTACGTCAGAAGCAGAAACTACTGAAGAATCGACAGATGAAGAAATCAAATAGATTTTCATTGTTAATTATTTCAATATAATTGAAAAGGGTACACTAAGCAGTGTATCCTTTTTTTATGTTTTTTTGTGACTAAATAAATTTGAGAATGAAATATACCCAACGAAAAGATGCTATTCTTTTATTAGAAGACGGAACTGTATTCTACGGAAAGTCCATAGCTAATCTAGATGGTACTGCTTTTGGTGAAATTTGCTTCAATACCGGTATGACTGGATACCAGGAAATTTTTACCGATCCCTCTTATTTTGGTCAGATTATGGTTCTTACTAACGCCCATATTGGAAATTATGGTACTGCAGAAGATGAGGTAGAGTCTTCATCAGTTAAAATCGCAGGACTAGTATGTAAGAATTTTAGTTATACCTATTCTCGTCCCGGAGCAGACGCTTCTTTGGAAGAATTTTTAAGCAAGAATAATACGTTTGCTATTTCAGACGTAGATACGCGCGCTTTAGTTGCACATATAAGAGATTATGGAGCTCAAAATGCTGTGATTTCAACTCGAGTAGATGAGCTTGAACAATTGGGTATTGAGTTAGCATCAGTTCCGAGTATGACAGGTTTAGAATTAGCATCTAAAGTTTCTACAAAAGAGCCTTACTTCTTTGGAGATCCTGAATCGAAATGGAAGGTGTCTGTCCTAGATCTTGGAGTAAAGCGAAATATTCTTCGTTGTCTATCTGAAAGAGGGGCTTATTTAAAAGTCTTTCCTCACGATTCAAGCTTTGATGAATTGAGTGAGTGGGGCCCTGATGGATACTTTGTTTCTAATGGTCCTGGAGATCCTGAACCCTTAGATGAAGCGATAGCAACGACTAATGACATCGTCAAATCTAAAAAGCCTTTATTCGGAATTTGTTTGGGGCACCAAGTACTAGCTCTTTCTCATGGGGTTCAGACTTTTAAAATGCATAATGGTCACCGTGGAATTAATCATCCAGTATTAAATGTATTAACCGGAAGAGGCGAGATCACTTCTCAAAACCACGGTTTTGCAGTTTCTAAAGAATCCCTTGATTCTAACACCGAATTAGAAATTACACATACCCACCTAAATGATCATACGGTGGCGGGTATCCAACGAAAAGACAGTTCAGTATTTTCAGTTCAATATCACCCTGAAGCAAGTCCTGGACCTCATGATTCAAGGTATCTTTTTGATCAATTTATTCAATCATTAAACGCGTAGATTCGTTCTACACTAATCAATTTAATCATCTAAATCACAAGACTATGAGTATTATTGTTGACATCTTTGCACGTCAAATTTTTGATTCAAGAGGTAATCCAACTGTTGAAGTTGATGTAGTTACCGAAAATGGAATTCTAGGTAGAGCAGCAGTTCCTTCTGGAGCTTCAACCGGGGAGCATGAAGCCGTTGAACTTCGTGATGGTGGATCAGACTATGTTGGTAAAGGTGTTCAAAAGGCCATCGCTAACGTTAATGGTGAAATTGCTGACGAGCTTATTGGTATGTCTGTATTTGAGCAAAACCTTTTAGATCAGGCAATGATCGATTTAGATGGTACTAAGAATAAATCGAGATTAGGAGCCAATGCAATATTAGGAGTTTCTTTAGCTGCCGCAAAGGCTGCTGCTGAGGAATTAGAGATGCCATTGTATCGCTATGTTGGTGGAGTCAGTTCAAATACATTACCAGTGCCAATGATGAACATCATCAATGGAGGTTCTCACTCTGATGCTCCTATCGCGTTTCAAGAGTTTATGATTATGCCTGTGAAGGCAGAGTCGTTTACTCATGCTATGAAAATGGGATCTGAAATTTTTCATAATCTAAAAAAAGTACTTAAAGACCGTAATCTGACCACAGCGGTTGGCGATGAAGGAGGTTTTGCTCCTGGTTTAGATGGTACAGAGGATGCCCTAGAAACTATCGGAATAGCAGTTTCAAATGCTGGATATACCTTAGGGGATGATGTTATGATCGCGCTTGATTGTGCGGCTGCTGAATTCTATGTTGACGGCAAGTACGATTACACAAAATTCGAAGGTTCAGAGGGAGCTATTCGAACTTCTGAAGAGCAAGCTGCATATCTAGCGGAGTTATGCGCTAAGTATCCAATCATTAGTATTGAAGATGGTATGGATGAGAATGACTGGGCGGGATGGAAGTCGCTCACTGAAAAAGTTGGAGATAAAGTTCAACTTGTGGGGGATGATTTATTCGTTACCAATGTGGAGCGTTTAGAACGCGGCATCAACGAAGGTATCGCTAATTCAATACTTATTAAGGTCAATCAAATTGGTACCCTTACAGAGACAATTGCCGCTGTAAATATGGCAAAGAATGCAGGGTATACCTCTGTGATGTCTCACCGTTCAGGGGAGACCGAGGATAATACAATCGCCGATTTAGCGGTAGGCTTAAATACTGGGCAGATTAAAACAGGTTCTGCCTCTAGATCTGACCGCATGGCTAAATACAACCAACTTCTTCGTATTGAGGAGGATTTGGGCAGTACAGCTTACTACCCGGGGGAGAAGGCCTTTAAAGTAACGCGCTAATCAGGTCGTGTTAAATAAGAGAAAAAAGCGCCGCTATTAGCGGCGCTTTTTGGTTTTAAGCGCTTGTGATTCTTATCTTTGCAATCCATCCAATAGTTATATAAACATGTCTGACAAAGCAATACTTGAACTGAACGGTGAACGATATGAGTTTCCACTTGTAGTAGGAACTGAAAATGAAGTTGCTATTGATATCAAGACGCTTAGGGCTCAAACGGGTGTAGTAACTCTTGACCCCGGATACAAAAACACAGGATCTTGTGAGAGCTCGATCACCTTTCTCAATGGCGAAAAAGGGGAGTTGAGATACCGTGGATATTCGATAGATGATCTAGCTGAAAACGCAAGTTTTATTCAGACTGCTTATTTACTGATCTTTGGGTCATTTCCAACGGTAGAACAGCTAGCTAAATTTGAATCAGATATCAAAGCTCATTCTGAAGTAGATTCTAGATTACTTCAAATTGTTGATACTTTCCCTAATTCGGCTCACCCTATGGGAATTCTTTCTTCGGTGACTAGTGCTCTTGTATCCTTTAACTCTTCATCAGTTAATGTTGATTCAGAGGAGGACATGTACAAGGCCGTGGTAAGTATCATGGCTAAATTTCCCATTCTAGTTGCTTATGCGCAGCGTAAGAATACAAATCAGTCTTATGTGGCCTCAGATTCTAAACTAGACTATGTTGAGAATTTATGCTCAATGATGTTTAAGAAGTCAGGAGAACCTTATGTCCAAAACCCAATAATCGTTGCTGCTTTAAATAAATTACTTATTCTTCATGCTGATCACGAGCAGAATTGTTCTACCTCAACAGTGCGTATCGTTGGTTCTTCGCACGCTGGGTTATATGCTTCTATATCAGCAGGTATTTCGGCACTATGGGGTCCGCTTCATGGTGGTGCAAATCAAGCAGTGCTTGAAATGTTGCAAGCAATCTCTGATGATGGCGGAGATACTAAGAAGTATATGGGTAAAGCTAAAGATAAGAGTGATTCGTTTCGGCTTATGGGATTTGGTCATAGAGTATATAAGAACTTTGATCCACGGGCTCGCATTATTAAGAAGGCTGCAGACGAGGTCTTAGCTGATTTAGGCGTTTCAGATCCTATCCTTGATATTGCTAAGGGTCTTGAAAAAGAAGCTTTAGAAGATCAGTATTTCGTTGATCGTAAGCTGTATCCTAACGTAGATTTCTATTCGGGAATTATTTATCGAGCTATGGGCATTCCTGTAGAAATGTTTACAGTGATGTTTGCTCTTGGTAGATTGCCTGGTTGGATAGCACAATGGAAAGAAATGCGATCAAAAAAAGAACCTATCGGTAGGCCACGACAAATTTATACGGGTTCTACTCTACGTAAGCTTTAATTTACTCACTACAGACTTTCAGGGATACTTGATGCTTTCGCGTCAAGTATTTTAATAAAGAATTTTTGAATTGCTTTTGTATCTGCTTTGACCTTTACGAAGTGGTTGTCTCGATAGATACTGTACTGAGCGAAATCCCCTTTATAAAGTACTAGTTTGTAAAATGGTATTACGAGTGTATAGGTATCTAATCTTGCTCTAAATCTAAGTAACACTCCATTGGGTCGTAATTCTAAATTACATCGATTACGGCCATTATCTAGACTTAATAAATTGTAGATACTTGTTGAAGCTGATTGAATTTCTAACGGGGGAGAACCTACACCGCCTAATATTAGCCGTTCTTTGATTGAAAATGGTTTTCCAACTTCATTATCGATCTTCTTTTCGATTTCTGGATTGCGATATGAGGTATTTACTAACATAGAACCATGCAAAAATACTTAGTTTTGCAGCCAATACTTAATGATATGCAGTCTTTACTTGTAACTATCGAGAACAAAGCCAAGGAGTTCATTCAGGCAGAGTACGACGTAACACTAGAAATGATAGATCTAGTGCCTACTAAAAAAGAATTTGAGGGTGATATTACGCTTGTTGCCTTTTCTATGCTTCGTTCGGTTAAAGCCAACCCACAGGAGCTTTGCAATAGATTAGGGGCTGTATTGTGTTCTTCAATTGAGGATTTAACCAAGTTTAACGTGGTTAAGGGCTTTCTTAATCTCAGTATTTCTGATAACTATCTACTAGAAGCGTTCGAAACGATTTTAGGAGAAGAAAATTTTGGTTCGCATCCGAGTACCGGTAGAACGATTATGGTTGAATACTCTTCTCCAAATACTAATAAGCCTTTACACCTTGGACATATCCGCAACAATGTATTAGGATATTCAGTAGCTCAGATTCTAAAAGCTGCTGGTAATCAGGTAATCAAGACGCAAATCATTAATGACCGAGGAATTCATATATGCAAAAGTATGGTGGCTTGGCAAAGATTCGGAAATAATGAGACCCCTGAAACTTCTGGATTGAAGGGAGATCATTTGGTAGGTAAGTATTATGTAGTCTTTGATCAAAAGTATCGTGAGGAGCAAGAGGAACTTATCAGTCAAGGAATCAGTAAGGAACAGGCAGCTTTAACTGCTCCTATTTTCAAAGAGGCACAAGAATTGTTACGTCTCTGGGAGTCTGGTGATTCTAAAATAATTGATCTCTGGAAAAAGATGAACGGATGGGTTTACAGTGGATTTAATGAAACGTACAAAAATTTAGGTGTAGACTTCGATCACCTTTATTATGAAAGCGACACCTATCTGCTAGGTCGAGATATTATAGAACAAGGCCTTGAAAAATCAGTTTTTTATAAGAAAGAAGACGGAAGTGTTTGGGCCGACCTTACCGGTGAAGGTTTAGATGAAAAATTGGTTCTTAGAAGCGATGGAACAGCGGTGTATATGACTCAAGATCTAGGAACGGCAGTACAGCGAGTAAAAGATCATCCATCAATAGACGGAATGGTTTACACCGTAGGAAATGAACAAGATTATCATTTTAAAGTTTTATTTCTGCTGCTTAAGCGATTAGGTTATCATTGGGCAGATCATCTATTTCACTTATCCTATGGGATGGTCGATTTACCTTCAGGAAAAATGAAAAGTCGCGAAGGTAAAGTAGTTGATGCTGACGATTTAATGCAAGAAATGTCTGAGACGGCTTCGAAAATTTCTTCTGAATTAGGAAAACTTGATGGATTTACAGAAATAGAGAAATCAGAATTATATCACAAAATAGGTCTAGGTGCTTTAAAGTATTTCATTTTAAAAGTGGATCCGAAGAAGAGAATTTTATTTGATCCTAAAGCTTCAGTTGATTTTCAGGGAAATACAGGACCTTTTATTCAATATACTTACGCTCGAATTCAATCGATTTTACGAAAAGTAGATAAAAGGGAGTATTTGGTCGCTATTAAAAACATTGAATTACACTTGAAAGAGAGGGAATTGGTTTTGCTTCTCATGAATTACCCATCAGTGGTTAAGGCTGCGGCTGCGGCTTTTTCACCGGCCCTTGTAGCAAATTACACTTATGATTTAGTCAAGTCTTTTAATTCTTTCTATCAGCAGGTAACTATTTTGGCTGAAGAGGATTTGGTTAAACGTAATTTTAGACTGCAATTATGCTCAAAGATTGCTGAGGTAATTACACATGGGTCTTCGCTTCTAGGAATAGAGGTTCCCGATAGAATGTAATTATTGGGTATAAAAAAAGCAGGCTTAAAGCCTGCTTTTAATATTATGATAGGAGTTGGATTAATTTCCTTCCTTAGCTGCAACTGCTGCACCGTAAACAACTAAACCGAACCCGATTTTGTTCACAGCATCACCAATGTTGTAAATAACATCCATTGCTAAGCCACCGAAGATACCTTCGTACCATCCTGGAGTTCCTGCCATGTATCCGATTGGATAGATTGCCCATCCCACTAGAACGAACCAGGCAAGCGTTTTGTGCGCAGATAAAACTGCTCCTCCAGCCTCTTCAGCTAATTTCTTAGCTTGACCGAACCAAATGTCATAAACAATTACAAAGTAAGCGATCCCTGAGATTAGACCCCAGAATGCAGCTTGATCTCTGTAAACAGCCTCACCAAAGTATCCTGTTACTAACATGATCACCGATAGAACGATAAGTCTCCACATCAATGACTTTTTAGCCCCAGCGGCTTTTAAAATCAGGAAGAACTCAACACACATTAGTGGCACTGTTAGAACCCAGTCTACATATCTAAAGAATGTAGGTGAATCAGCATGAGCAGACCAATAATCTCTCATGTACCAATAGTGTACCGCCGCAATGAAGGTAATTAGTCCTGAAACTAAGATTGAGGTACGCCATTTTGAGTCGAAATTATTCATCGACAAGAAAAAGAAGGCAGAAGCTGCCATCATGGCCATACATCCAACGAAGAAAGTAAAGCCTACGTAGTCGTCAGTAGCTATCTTTGAGACATCAGCAACCAACGGCAGATTAAGTAATAAACTTTTCATAAATACTATAGTTTAGTTTTGTTTAATCAAATGTAATTAATTCTAAACATAATATGATATTTTTATTCAAAAAATTTTATTAACTATTCAATTAACACCTATTTATATTTTGAATTTTGCCAAAAAAATCAATATTTCTAAGATTTTATACACTACAGGAATTGTTTTTATTTGTTCCCTCTTAAGTGGAGAAATACAATGGATTATTGCTCTGTTATTGATCGGGAGCGTTGGTCTATTGCATGGTTCCAATGATCTGAATCTAATTAATGCACTTAAAATTCTTCCAAATGGCTCGAAACACAAACATTTACTATTGTACGTTTTAGCCATTATTTTCGTTTTGATGATTTTCGGTTTAAACCGTTCTCTTGCGCTTTTCTTCTTTGTGGCAATCAGTTCGTTTCATTTTGGTCAACAGCACCTTGCTGACCAATTGGCAGGTAACACGGCACTTCGTTATTTGAACTACTCAGCCTATGGTTCAGTCGTATTCGCACTACTTTTTTATTCACATACTATCGAAAGTAGTACTGCGATCGCTGAAATTTCTGGTATGTTTTTTACAGTTAGTGATTTTCTGAATTACCTGATATTCTCTGTTGTTATTTGGATAATTTCTTACCTTTTATTGCATCCTAGAGGTTTTGTCCGTTTAATTGTGGAAATCTTTATTCTCACTCTTTTTTACTTTTTATTCGCTCAAGTAAATCTGGCTCTAGCATTTGCTATCTATTTTGCTTTTTGGCATGCAATTCCATCTTTGATTGATCAATTTCGAATACTATATCAAGGGGATGTAAAGAAAAGTTGGTTACTATACCTGAAAGAATCAGCTCTTTTCTGGTTTCTTTCGATCATTGGCCTTGCTGTTGTTTTTAGCCAGGTTTTTCTTCAAAATATGACTCCGCTTCCGCTTCTTGTATATTTTCTGGCAGCGATAACTTTTCCCCATGTACTGGTGATGTCTCAGGTTGAAAATGCTCTAAAAGGCTAAGATTCTTATTACTTTTGTGCCTTTGTAAAACGACTCCCTATGT
>JAAZVG010000099.1 GCA_018623655.1 Flavobacteriaceae bacterium | reverse complement strand
GAAATGGATGGACAGCCTTTTGGTATCAAACAGCAGCATCGGCTTATAAAATGAATTTGAAGGAAGCCTACAATCCTTACGAAAATCTAGAAGACTACTGGATTGAAGATATTTTACAACGTGCCTTTACAGCCGGTAGTTTACCCTATAGAGAAGCATTACAGCCGATAGATCTCGCTGAGATGGAAGAAATATGGAAAGTTAATTAACCCTTATTACTAAATAAGCCTTCCATTAATTTTTTAATCGCCTTAAAGCCGAAGTAAATCGCGAAAAAGCTCAAAACAACTCCTATCACCAATACGGGGACAAAAAGAGGATGAGTTTGATTCTTAAATGCACTGCTAAGCACAATAGGACCTGTGGCCATAAAGAGCAGTGCTCTTAACCAAATCATGATGCCTTTTTGGAGTATCGCTTTATCCATTTTATGCTAGGTGCTTTTCAAAAAGACTATTTAAAGTCTTGCTCGGACACATAGCCTCTGTTGCTTTACTGGTATTAAGTTTGAAATATCCACCTAAATATTGCGAGTGCCCCTGTGTAGCATTGATTTCATCTAAGATCTTATCGCTTAACGAGTCAATTGCAGCGTTCAAGTTTTCAAATCTCGATTTATCTTTCAGATTTGAATAAGCTAATGCTTCAACCCAGAACTTTACTAAATAGAAGTGGCTACCTCTTGTATCTAACTCGCCTACTTTACGTTTAGGACCCTTGTCTTGGTCAAGAAGTTTCTCAACAGCCATACCTAAGGTGTCTGAATAAACTTGAATGTCGTTAGACTTATTATGCTGTCCAACAAATTCTAGAGCTACTTGAAGTGCTAGGAATTCTCCTAATGAGTCCCAACGAAGGTGACCCTCTTCAACGAATTGCTCAACGTGTTTAGGCGCAGAACCACCTGCCCCTGTTTCAAATAATCCTCCGCCATTCATAAGTGGAACAATAGAAAGCATTTTAGCTGATGTTCCTACCTCTAATATTGGGAAAAGATCGGTTAAGTAATCTCTAAGAACATTACCTGTTACCGAAATAGTATTTAATCCTTTTTTTAATCGGTCTAATGTAAAAAGAGTAGCCTCCTTAGGACTTAAGATTCTTAAGTCTAGTCCACTAGTATCTTCTAATTTTAGGTAGCAATCTACCTTTTTAATTAGTTCTCTGTCATGAGCGCGATCACTATCTAACCAAAAAACAGCAGGTGTATTGCTTAAACGTGCGCGTTCAACTGCTAAAGAAACCCAATTTCGTATCGGAGCATCCTTAACTTGACACATTCTAAAGATGTCTCCTTTTTCAACCTGCTGCTCTTGAAGTATACTGCCATCCTGGTCGACTACTCGAACTACTCCAGCATCAGAAAGTTCAAAGGTTTTATCATGAGAACCGTATTCTTCAGCCTTTTGTGCCATTAGTCCAATATTTGGAACGGTACCCATTTCTCTCGGATCAAATGCTCCATTCTCTTTACAGTAATCAATTGTTGATTGATAAACAGCAGCATAAGAACTATCTGGAATTATAGCCTTTGTGTCACGTGATTTACCTTCTTTATCATACATTTGACCTGAATTCCTAATCATTGCCGGCATAGAAGCATCTATGATGACATCGCTAGGTACATGAAGGTTAGTAATGCCTTTATCTGAATTAACCATAGCGATATCCGCTTTACGGTTCATTATTTCAACGAAGGCAGTTCTTATTTCTTTAGCTAGTTGCTTATCATCTAACAGACTTAACTTATTAAAGATGCTTTGAAGACCTTCATTGGCATTAATCCCTTTTTTACTGAACACTTCTCGATACTTTTGAAATACTTCTTCAAAATAGATTTCGATAATGTGTCCAAAAAGAATGGGGTCGGATACTTTCATCATCGTTGCCTTTAAGTGAGCCGAGAGTAAGATATCCCTGTTAGTAGCATCCTCTATTTCATTTTTCAAAAAGGAGCGAAGTTTTGAAACAGACATCTTAGTGGTGTCGAAGATTTCTCCTTTTTTAATGGCAATATCTTTTTTAAGAAGAGTAGTAGAACCCTTAGAGTCAACAAACTCAATATTGACCTGGGTTGCCTTCTCACTAGTAAGTGATTTTTCGTTACTCTTAAAATCACCCTCGCTCATGGTACTTACATGGCTCTGGCTAGTTGAAGTCCACATACCCATCGTATGTGGATGTTTTTTTGCATAATTTTTTACCGCTAAGGGGGCGCGTCGATCAGAATTTCCCTCTCTTAGAACAGGGTTGACAGCACTACCTTTAATTTTGTCGTACAAGCCCTTAATTTCTTTTTCTTCCTCGCTATTCGCACTATCCGGATAATCAGGTAGTTTATATCCTTTGTCTTGAAGTTCTTTAACAGCTGCTTTTAGTTGTGGGATTGATGCGCTGATGTTAGGTAATTTGATGATCGTCGTGTCAGATTTTTTTGCAAGTGCTCCTAATGCACTTAAGGCATCTTCAACTCGCTGATCTTCTTCAAGTTGATTATTAAATGTTGCAAGTATTCTCGCCGATAGAGAGATGTCTTTTACTAAAAACTCTATGCCTGTAGACTTAGTAATCGCTTTTACCATCGGTAAAAAAGAAAAAGTCGCTAAAGCAGGTGCTTCATCAGTTAGAGTGTAATAGATGTTTTTCATTGATAATTGGTTTTAGGCTTTTAGGCGTGGCAAATATAAGACACAAAAAAAGCCGTGAAAATAACTTTGCACGGCTTAACAATTTCGTTAGTAATCAATTAATTTCTGATTTCTTTGATTCTAGCCTTCTTACCAGTTAAGCTGCGGAAGTAAAAGATACGCGAACGTCTAACTTTACCTCTCTTGTTAACTTCGATTTTTTGAAGAGCTGGCATATTCATGGGAAAGATACGTTCTACACCTATCGTTCCAGACATTTTTCGAATAGTAAAAGTTTCAGTAGAACCTGAACCTTTAACCTGAATAACTACTCCTTTAAAGAACTGAGTACGTGTTTTCTCTCCTTCTTTAATTTCGTAATAAACCGTAATCGTATCACCGGCTCCAAACTTTGGGAATTCCTTCTGCGCCACCGCGGTGTTCTCTACGTATTGAACTAAATTTTCCATTTAGAATGCTTTAAAACTGGGTGCAAAAATAGTGTTTTATTTAAAAATAGCAATCTCAAATACCTAAAAAATTACTTATTTTAATAAGTCTGGTCTGCGTTCTTTGGTTCTTTTTATAGCCTCTTCTTCATTCCATGATTCGATAGCCTTAAAATTACCACTCATAAGCACTTCAGGTACTTTTAAACCTTTAAATTCAGCGGGTCTTGTATAAACAGGAGGAGCGAGAAGAGAATCTTGAAAAGAGTCACTCAAAGCAGACTCCATATCTCCCAAAACTCCTGGTAGTAATCGAACGATACTGTCGGTTAAAACGGCAGCGGCAATTTCTCCACCAGATAAAACGAAATCACCAATAGATATCTCATGGGTTACCCAAAGATCTCTAATGCGCTGATCGATACCCTTGTAATGACCGCAAATCATAATTATGTTTCCTTTGAGCGAAAATTGATTAGCAGTATTCTGGGTCCATAATTGACCATCAGGTGTTAAGTATAGGATAGCATTATAAGTTCGCTCCTCAGTTAGTTTGGTTAACATACGATCTAACGGCTCTGCCATTAGAACCATACCTGCTGAGCCACCGTAAGGGTAATCATCAATTTGACGGTATTTACCCAATCCTTCTTCACGTAGGGAGTGGATTTTTAGTTCAAACAATTCCTTTTCGATTGCCCTTTTGACAATAGAATGTCCTAATAAACTATTTAAAAGGTCCGGAACGGCTGTGATAATATCTATTCTCAAAATTCAGCTATCAGTTTCAACCGTAAAATTAGTTAAAGATCAGGGTTTCTTTGTTACCTACTTCATCAATGACTGTTATTGCGTATCGATAGGTTTTATTTTGTGCGCTTGCTTCCACAGCATCCTCAATATTTGAAATCTTAATTCCGTTAATGGCGATAACTATTTTGCCTTCAAGCGCATAATTCTTATAATACTCTGAAGCTGCAGTAATAATAACACCTTCTTTACGCTTATACTTCTTTTTGAGGTTTTGATTTAGATTTTGAACTCGAAGTCCAAGGCGATTAAGGTCCGCGGTCTCGTTTTTGGTTAAAGTGACTAAGGCAGAGAGCTGCTCGTCGTCTCTGTCGTAAATAATTTCGACTTTATCTCCCGGTCTCTTAGAAGATAAGTATCCAGTCAGAGCAGTAAAATTCTTAATAGGTAATCCGTCGACTCGCTTAATGATATCGCCCGATTGTAGACCTGCTAATTCTGCTCCAGACCCTTCACTTACTTCTGAAATATAAACCCCTTCAATTTCATTTAATCCTCTCTTTATCGCTTCGATTGACTCTGCTCTTAGCGCCGAAATACCAAGTATTCCACGTTGAACTTTTCCAAATTCTAAGAGGTCTTCAATTACTTTCTTTGCCGTGTTACTTGGGATTGCAAAGGAGTAGCCTACATACGATCCTGTTCGTGACTTTATAGCGGTATTGATACCAATAAGTTCTCCTTTAGTATTAACCAAAGCACCTCCGCTATTACCTGGGTTTACGGCTGCATCAGTTTGAATAAACGAGAGATTATTTGCCGTAGAAATAGATCGCGCCTTTGCTGAAATAATACCAGCAGTAACTGTTGAAGTAAGATTAAATGGATTACCTACCGCGAGAACCCACTCACCAACTGCGCTACGATCAGAATCACCAAAAGTGAGATAGGGCAGTTCTTCTTCTGCCTCTATTTTTAACAATGCCAAATCAGAGTTAGGATCGGTTCCTATTACTTTGGCTGCATAATTTGCATTGTTGTTAAGTGTGACCTCAAGTTCTGATGCTTCTTCGATTACATGGTTGTTTGTTACGATGTATCCGTCAGGTGATACAATCACTCCAGAACCTGTTCCAATTTGGGGAGTGCTATAGCTTTCATAACCATAGAAAAAATCCATCAAAGACTGTGGTCCTTTGGTATTCGTTACGTTTTTTACATGTACTACAGCATGTATCGTTTTCTCCGCAGCTATAGTGAAATCAGTATTTGTATCAGAGGGTCTTAGAGAAACAGGTTGTGAAATTGAACTTTCAAATGTTATCGTTTTTCCGGGTTGTTTGTCTACGTTTCCAGTTAACCAATGTTGAATAAAAAAAGTAGTGAATGCCGAAAAAACAGCTATTGTCAAGGGGAAAATCCATTTTTTCATAAATGTTTGTTTTTTTACAAAAATCGAATCATTTTTAGTTTTACAGTAGCTTTTTAACGCTCATTTAACGATTCTATTTGCTTTAAAATTGAGGTATATTGCATGTATGAATGTGAAAGTGCCATTTTATAAGTATCACGGAGCAGGTAATGATTTTGTCATTATTGATCGTTCAGAGATTAAGTTTGAGCTTACAAAAGAACAGATAAGACATATTTGTGAAAGGCGTTACGGTGTTGGAGCAGATGGTTTGATGTTTTATGATACCCATAATGAAGCAGATTTCCAAATGACTTATTTCAACTCAGATGGCACAGAGTCGTCTTTTTGTGGTAATGGTGCTCGTTGTATCGTTCGATTTGGTATTGACTATAAGGGTGCTTCAGAAACAGTTCGCTTTGCTTTTAACAACACTATGATAGGTGCAAAAAGCAGAGGTGATTTTATCGAAATTAATATGAAGAATGTATCGCATGTCGATCGTTTATCGAATAAGAATCTCTTTCTTGATACAGGGTCTCCTCATCAGGTTGTTTGGGTGTCAGATGTAGACAATGTAAACGTTGATCGTGAAGGTAGATCAATTCGTCAG
>JAAZVG010000098.1 GCA_018623655.1 Flavobacteriaceae bacterium | reverse complement strand
GTAAATTGTAAAGGTGATGAGTACAATAAACCGATAGAAGGTCTAGTTATTGTTAAGGGATTAAAACCAAATGATGATTCTTGGACTAAAGGTAAAATCATGGATCCTGCTAACGGGAAAAACTACGACTGTACTATTACCCTAAAAGACGACAATACACTTAATGTTAGAGGCTACTTGGGCTTTTCACTACTTGGTAGAACCCAGGTCTGGAGGCGTAAATAGTTATTCAGGACATTCGCCCCAGATCGGTAATTGACCGGGCGAAAGCGGTGATTCTAATTATTCAAACCCTCATACAGAATCGCCTTTCTGATATTTAAATCGTAGATCGCTTGTTGCTCTCTTGAAGGATAGACTCGATTCGATAAAAAGATATAAATAAGTTCAGTGGCAGGGTCAACCCAAAAGAAGGTGCCTGTGAATCCGGAGTGACCATAACCAGACAAATCGGCTAAAGGTGAAGGATAAGATTCTTCATAAGAGAGGGTGTCATTTTCAATCATGGGTTTGTCAAAACCTAAGCCTCTACGGTTGTTGTTTTCTTTGAATTGAATACGGGTGAAGGTGTCTATGGTTGAGGTCTTAAGAAATTCTCTTCCTTGGTACTTTCCTTTATTTAAGAACAGCTCTAGAACTGGGAGTAAAGAGCGGGTATTCGAGAATAATCCTGCATTACCTGAGACACCTCCCAGTAGCGCTGCATTTTCATCGTGCACCCACCCTCTGGTTAAGGACTTTCTAAAAAGACTATCCTGTTCGGTAGGTACGATACGCTCTATGGGTAATTGATTTGTCGGATTAAAAAGAAGCTCTTTAGCGCCTAGATTTTGAAAGAAGTTTTCTTTCAAGAAAGTTTCGAAATCTTTACCACTTAAACGCTCGACGACTTCAGGAATCATAAGAAAGGTTAGACCCGAATAACGGTACGTTTTGTCTGAATGTTTTGATCTTCTCGCCTTGCGGTAAACATAAGATTTAAAACGCTTGTGAATATAAATCCCCTCATAGGCCTTTGTAGGATACTGATCAGATTGAGTATTAGTTACCCACCGCTTCTTAAGCTTGCCATTTCTTTTTTTAACCTTGTTGAGGTAAACGATATAGGGAACGATACCGCCCTGATGAGCGAGTAGCTCTCGAATGGTTAGCTTACTCTTTTTTGGATGATTTTTCCAATCTGGAAAATAGTGGCTGAAGGGCTTATCAAGTTCTATTAATCCGTCGTCATAGAGTTTCATAAGCGCTAGGGTAGCCCCCACCACCTTAGTGATTGATGCGAGGTCGTACAAATCACTTAGGCTAACTTCTGTGATACTGTCATAGGTGTGATAGCCATAGGCTTTATCTACTAAAATTTTGTCTCTCTTCTTCAGGAAAACCTGCGCTCCAGGGAAAGCGCCATTTTTAATACCATTTTCTACAATACTATCGATGCGTTGCTCGATATCAGACTGGGCGTTAGTAAGCGATATCGAAAGGCCGAAAACTAGAATAAAAAAGCTTCTCATCGCGTTAAAGTTTGATATACCTAGCGTAGTAGAGTGACGCTTTTAGTTCATAGTTTTCGCGTTCAAAATGAAAGCTGTCTAATACTATTGTTGATTTACCCATATTTTCAAATTCAGCTGCGAGTAGTGATTTCAGCTGATTTAAACTACAACTGAATGATGTTGATTCTACCTGCCTATCCTGTTCTTTAAAACCGACGTAGTCGGGGTACTGCGTTAAATTCTTAGAGTGATTATAATCAGTTGTCATAGGTTCAAAGCCCATTAATTCTAAGATCGGCTGGTAGTCTACTTCAAAATCACAGCAAATCAACTGACCCCCCTTCTCTAATAATTGAGTATATTTTTTTAGTGCTACCTCATCAATGTACTCCAGTGAGCCAAAAAAACAAAGTAGATCGCAAGAGCTAGGAAGCTCATCGATTAGCCTAGTATAGGATATAGTCGGATGAGGGGTAGCTTTTTCAATCATGGCTTGGCTGGGATCATAGCCAATCACCCTTTTTGCATAGGGTACTAAGGCTAGACTTGAAGTACCCACACCGCACCCCACATCTAACGCCGTTTTAAAGTGCCTATCCTTTAAGATCTTCGACAAAATGAGCTCATGTAAAGGAGGTCTGTACGCGCTGTAATGGTTCGATTCTGATGAATTATATGCAGATGAATGTTGAGACACTTTATCTAGATAAGTTTTTGAAATACGCCGAACAAGAAGTTTTGTGAGCCTCCCATAGGAGTGATGTGATCAACTCTCAGTGATTTCAGGGTTTTAAGTTCAGCGATTGCCATACACTGTTGTAAGGCCTCCTCGTCGTATTGTTTGATATCAAGAGCGCTACATTTTTTTGGACCTTCTGTAGAGAATCCTCCAACGATAGCATATCCTTTTGTGGCCTTCTTAAGTACATTTAGGTATTGATTAATCGCTTCATCTGTGATTTGAAAATGAAACGAGGCCCGATCATGCCATAGTGTATAAGTAGCTTTAGGTTTAAAGTCTAAAATATCTGAAACCACCCACTTCACCTTATCTGCATTTGACTGTAATCGTTCTTTAGCTCTTTCAATAGCAGCAGCTGATATATCGAGAACGGTTAAGTTCGTGTATCCTTGCTTTAATAGGTGATCCACAAGGTGACTATCACCTCCCCCTATATCGATGATGCCGGCATCCTTAGGTAGATTGAGTTCTTCAATAAGCTGCATTGAAGTAGTTGGAGTTTCCTGTGTCCAACTTACCTCGTGGGGTTGTTTTGTAGCGTAAATATGTTCCCAGTGTGCTTTGAGGTTGTTCTCCATGCAGCTATGATATTTGATTGCAACCAGATAGTCTTCGGCAGCCAACTAAAAATGAATAGAAATCTCCGAATATCAGATTTTTGCGAAAAGTTAAAAAAAGTTTGTTTAGTCTTTTTCTTATTTTGTCTAACTAATTTAAAGTATCTTTAAACAAAATATAAATTATGGCACGTTTCTCTATACTTTTCATCGTATACGCCCTGTTGTCTATTCACTCTGTGGATGAAGCTCAGGAAATCCAAGGAAAGGCAACCTATTACTCTAAAAGTAAAATGGATTTGGGTTCGTGGGGCGCACGAATGAGTGAGGCTCAAAAGAAACAAATTCAAGCTCGTTTGAAGAACCGGTTAGAGAAGACATATACCCTCTATTTCAATAAGACTGAATCTGTTTTTACAGAAGATTATCGTTTAGATGCTGTAAGTGGTGCAACCGATAGTTGGGGTAGTAATTTCTCACGAGGACAACAGTATAAAAATATAGCTGATACGTCATTAGTTCAGTCTCAGGAATTTTACGGTAAGAAGTTTCTAGTGAAGGATAACTTACAAGAGTTTCAATGGGTAATGACCAAAGAGACCAAGCGTATTGGTAATTACCTATGTTTTAAAGCGATCGCTACAGTTCCTACTAACGATTTGAACTGGTTTAATTTCTCGTGGAATGATTTACAGAGTACCAATGAGAACAAGGAGATTGACATGACCCCTGTAGAGGCATGGTATACCCTTCAAATTCCAATTGGTCATGGCCCCGCAGAGTATTGGGGGTTACCTGGTTTTATACTAGAAGTAAGCTCTGGTAATACTACTATTCTTTGCTCAGAGGTTATTATCAATCCACAGGATAAAATTAAAATAGAGGCTCCAGAAAAAGGAGAAGTAGTGGCCATAGATACGTATCGGGAAACAGTAAAATCTAAGATGCAGGAAATGAGAAACGGTTATAGTAGAAGAAGAAGAAACTAATGCAGTACCTAACTAGACTTTCTCTGACCGTTATGTTATTGCTTTCGGTGAATAGCTTAACTGCCCAAGTTAAATTTCAAGGAGTTGTTCGCGATACTGTGGGTAAACCTATTGAAATGGCAAGTATTGTCCTCATCAAGAAAGCTTCTGAAGAAGTGATTTCTTATGGTATAACTTCTGAGGATGGTAAATTCTCTATTAAGGCTGAGGCGAATACTGCCTTTGAAGCTCAAATAAGTGCTTTCGGTCTTCGAACAATTACAGAACTAATTGAATTTAAAGATCAGGATATATTCAAAGAGTATATAATGACCAATAACATTGTTCTTGACGAGGTTGTGGTGAAACTACCGGTCACAGTAAGCGGCGATACGATTAGTTACGATGCAGACTCATTTAAGAACGGCTCAGAACGAAAACTAGAAGACATTATAGATAACCTACCTGGCGTTGAGATAAACGACAATAATCAAATCGAAGTTGAGGGTAAGGTGGTTAATAAGCTCTTAGTAAATGGAAAGGAGTTTTTTGAAGGAGACACTAAGATTGGAACTAAAAATATTCCTTCAAATGTGGTTGATAAGATTCAAGTGCTCCGCAATTATTCTGAGGTTTCACAATTAAATTCTGTACGCAGTTCACAGGATAACGTGGCTATTAATATTCAATTAAAAAAAGGGAAAGAAAGTTTTGTCTTTGGTAATGTTACAGCTGGGGGAGGTAATTCACCAAGTGAAGACCTATATGTAGTTCAGCCTAAAATCTTTTATTACAATCCGAAGTACAGTATTAACTGGATCAGTGATTTGAATAATATAGGGGAGATAGCCCTAACTCGTCGAGACATACAAGGTTTGACCGGAGGATTTCAAGCGGGGAATACGAAAAGCGGAACTCAAATCAATCTTGGCAACAACAACCTCAATTTCAACACTAATCAAAATAATGCTCTGTACATTGAGAATAAGTTAAGTTCGATTAATTTCAGTTACTCCCCGAAACCTAACTTAGATCTTAGTGGATTTGTAATCTACAACTACAATCGGGCTGATTCGAGACAAGATCGTTTGATTCAATACACGAATTCGAATCTCAATATTCCCGATGAAGAAACACAGGAAATAGGAGAAGAACGTTCTAGGCAACTCGTGGCTAAGTTTGGAGTTAGCTTCAAACCCAATGTAAATCATCAATTAGACTATGATTTTTTTGCTCGAGTCTCAGATGATGCCCAACTCATTGGCACCTACTCTTCGGTGGTTGGAAATACTGAGGAGAATGAAACGATCACCCCATTTTCTTTAAATCAAAACCTCAATTATTATCTGACCGTATCAGAGAACGATATTCTTTCTTTAGAGGTTGAACATGTCATAAGAGAAGAAAATCCGTACTATAATGCCCTTTTAGAAAATAATGATCAAGGTGTCTTTCAGTCTACTGCAACCGCTCTTGGTTTTAACCTTGATCAATCGCTTTTCAATATTGGACAGAATAGAGCGGTTACATCGAACCAGTTTGATGGCAAAATTGATTATTATCATATCATAAGTAGTAAGGCCAATCTTAATATTACACTCGGAATAATTCGTAGTAAGCAGTCATTTGATTCAGAAATCTTTCAAGTTTTAGATAATGGAAGTGCCAATGGGCTTTCGTCAGAGACGACTGATTTTGCTACTGAAAACAGCACAGAATCTGATTTCTCCGATTACTACGCTGGCTTGTATTATCGTCTTCGTTTGGGCAAGTTTACTTTCAATCCTGGATTTTCAGTTCATCAATATGAAAATCAAAATATCCAATCAACCAGTAATAAATTCAGTGAATCATTCACCCGTTTTCTGCCCGATTTTGAAACGCGTTTTCAAATAAAAAAGAGTGAGTCTCTAACTTTTAATTATCGAGTTTTTAATCAATTTACCGATGTTTCTAGACTAGCCCAAAGCCTTATTATGAATAACTACAATAGCTTTCAGTATGGTGAACCCACACTTACCAATGGAGTAACTAGAACATTGAGTTTATTGTATCGAAGCTTTAACCTTTTTAATAACACGAATGTGTTTTT
>JAAZVG010000097.1 GCA_018623655.1 Flavobacteriaceae bacterium | reverse complement strand
ATCGCTGCATAATCTTTATCGACCTTTCGGTCAGAAAGAATAATAATAGAAACTCCTTGATCAATGGCCTCAGCAGCATCTTTTACTAGCTTTTCTAAAGCCTTTTCTAATCCGTTAACCCCCTCTTTTACAGGATAAAGGATATCTAAAGTCGCGGTTTCGAACCCTCCATTATCTTCATGTCTCCTGATTTTCTCCAAATCTTCTTTGGAAATCACCGGATTTTGGATTTTCAATCTATGACATTGCTTTTCATCGATTTCGAAAAGATTGTGGTCACGACCTAGTGTTAAACTGATGTCTGTGATCATCTCTTCACGAATACCATCCAAGGGTGGATTAGTTACCTGAGCAAAAAGTTGCTTGAAATAGTTATATAAGAGTTGTGGTCGTTCAGAGAGTACTGCAATAGGAGTATCTGACCCCATAGATCCAATAGGTTCTGCCCCGTTTCCGGCCATAGGTAGGATAATTCGACTAATGTCTTCTCGCGTATATCCAAAGAATTTAGCCCTTGTCTCTAAACTGGCTGCAGGTTGGTGTACCTCACAAGCCCCGTATTCAATATCTTTTAAGCGAGTAAGTTTTTCATCCACCCATTTCTTGTAGGGATGTTTACTGACGATTTCTCTTTTTACTTCTTCGTCGCCGACAATTCTTCCCGCTTCCATATCTACAAGGAACATTTTACCAGGTTCTAATCGACCATGAGATTCAATGTTCTCAGTCTCTACATCAACTACTCCAATTTCAGAAGACATAATCACATATCCGTCTTTTGTAACGCTGTATCTTGACGGACGAAGACCATTTCGGTCTAGAACTGCTCCAATGTAAGCCCCATCAGTAAACGGAATTGACGCTGGACCATCCCATGGTTCCATAAGACATGAATTGTATTCGTAGAACGCTTTTTTATCGGCATCCATAGAATCGTTTTTCTCCCAAGCCTCTGGTACGAGCATCATCATAACTTCAGGAAGTGTTCTCCCGGTCATTAGTAATAACTCAACGACCATATCTAAACTTGCAGAATCTGACTTTCCTGGAATAATAATTGGGATAATCGACTTAATCTCATCATCGAACCAATCGCTATTAAGCAGATCTTCTCTAGATCGCATGCGACCAACATTACCTCGAAGGGTATTGATTTCACCGTTGTGACAAATAAATCGAAACGGTTGAGCGAGATCCCAAGTAGGGAAGGTGTTCGTAGAAAAGCGTTGATGAACAAGTGCCAGTCTGGTTACGCACTCTGGATCCTGGAGATCTAAATAGTAGGAGCTAATATCTTCAGGAATCAATAGCCCCTTATAAATGACCACTTTGGTTGAGAAACTTGGGATGTAAAAGATATTTGATTCTGATAATCTCGAGTTCCAAATCGTATGTTCTGCTTTTTTTCGGGCGATGAATCGTCTTATTTCAAAGGTGCGTTCATCCATATCTTTCGGACGACCTACAAAAAGTTGTCGAACCAATGGCTCAGATTGCTTGGCAATTTCACCCAGTACTGAGGTGTCTACCGGGGTTGTTCTCCAACCTAAAACATTAAGGTTCTGAGCTTCTAGTTCTGAAACTAAGACGTTTTCGCAAAATTCACGCTGGTTTTCTTTTTGTGGCAAAAACACATTAGCCATGGCGTAGTTGCCGAGTTCAGGGAGATCAAATGTCACCTTTGCTTTATAAAAGCTATGTGGAATGTCAATAAGAATTCCTGCTCCATCACCGGTTTTACCGTCAGCATTTACAGCTCCGCGGTGTTTTAAACGAACAAGAATTTCAAGTGCTTTATGAATGATGTCGTTGCTGCGCTCACCTTTTAAACTACAAATGAATCCAGCTCCACAATTGTCGTGCTCAAATTCGGGTAAATAGAGCCCTTGTGCTTCTAGTGCCATACGTTATGAAATTATTTACGAAAACCTTTAAAATTATTAATTATCAGTGGCCTGACCCTGAATTCCCAGCATATTTCACAATGAAACAGAAAAATGTCAAGAAATTTGTTAGTGTCGTAAATTCAATGGGCTCATTTTGGTATTTTCACATTCTAGATAGAAGTGTTAAACCTTTTACGACGGTTTCAATTTTTTCTATATTAGGGCCTCAACAAAAACTAAACAGTCCGCTTAAGCATTTATGGAAACAGTTATAATCCTTCTTTTTTTTCTTGGATACTTGTTTATTACCCTTGAACACAATGTTAAGGTAGATAAGTTAATTCCGGCCTTAGCCATGATGGCCCTCTTGTGGGCAATTGCGGCATTGGGTCACCTACCAATGTTTGAGGTAAATGCTGAACTACGAGAATTAGAACCTACTCATCTCGATGAGATATTATTACATCACCTCGGTAAGACTGCAGAGATTTTAGTGTTTTTACTAGGGGCGATGACTATTGTGGAGATTGTCGACTATTTTGACGGTTTCTCTACAATTAAAGGCTTTATTAGAACGAGATCAAAGGTGGCCTTACTCTGGATATTTTCAATTTTAGCATTTATTCTATCTGCTATAATTGATAATCTAACTGCTACCATCGTTCTCATAACGATTTTACAAAAAGTAATCAAAGACAAGAATCTTCGACTATTCTTTGCAGGTCTCATCATCATTAATGCGAATGCAGGTGGGGCGTGGTCGCCAATTGGTGATGTAACTACCACTATGTTGTGGATTGCAGGAAAAGTAGAAGCTGATACGCTTGTTATTCGCGTACTTCTTCCTTCAATTGTTTGTATGTTGATTCCCACCTTAATTGCATCAAGGTTTTCTGTGTTTCAGGGAGAGATCGAAATGGGTGAATTAGAGCCTGAGAAGTCGGAGTATAGCAGTACCATGCTTTATTTAGGTCTTGGTTCTATCATTTTTGTTCCTTTTTTCAAAACAGTAACTCATTTGCCGCCTTATGTAGGAATGATGTTATCTCTAGCATTTGTTGCTTTATTTGCTGAGGTCTTCTCAAATCGTCAATTTAAAATAGCTGATGCTACTTCTGACGGAGGGCACCATAGCCCTGTACATAAAGCATTGACCAGGATTGAATTGCCGTCAATTTTATTCTTCTTAGGAATCTTAATGGCAGTCGCCTGTTTAGAGTCACTAGGTATTCTCTTTAATGCCGCGGAGAGTTTAAATCATGCAATCCCAAATACAGACATTGTGGTACTTCTCTTAGGTATTGGTTCGGCGGTCATTGATAATGTACCTCTTGTAGCCGCATCAATAGGTATGTTTTCAGAAGGTCCTGATGCTCCATTATGGCATTTTATTGCCTATTCTGCCGGTACTGGTGGTAGCATGCTTATCATTGGTTCAGCTGCCGGAGTTGTAGCTATGGGTATGGAGAAAATTGATTTTTTCTGGTACCTGAAGAAAATTGCTTGGCTAGCTCTCATCGGATTCATCTCAGGTGGCCTAGTACTGATCGCAATGAGAGACTATCTTATTTAGGATGACATATCTATGGGTCAAACTTCAGAACATTCAGAGTCTTTAATAGCACTAATACTTTCGGGTGGAATAGCTAGTACTATTATTATGCTGCTTTTACTCGTCTTTTTAGTCATTACCTTTTACATTGGAATTGAACGCTTTTTAGTGTATCGTTCAATTTTGAAAGAATTAGCTGGATCAGATAGCTCAATCATTACTGATCTCTCACAAAAAGCAACATCGGTTTATGTCAAAACGCAGTCTATCGAAAAAACTGAAAAAGCGCTTGAGCAGATGGCTGGGGGTTATGTTTTCGAGTTAGAACGCAATACTTCTATACTAGCTACCTTTTCAGGGGCTGCTCCCATGTTGGGGTTTCTAGGTACAGTGATCGGAATGATTTTAGCTTTTAGAGAAATGGCGGTCAGTTCAGGTCAGGCTGAAATCGCATCACTTGCTGGCGGAATATACACAGCGATGATCACTACAGTTGGTGGACTCATTGTAGGTATTCTCAGTTATATTGCTTTTAACCAATTAGCGGTTTCACTTTCTCGAATTACTAAAAAATTAGAGGATTTAAGTAACACTATTCTAGATTCATTAGAAAACTAAAACAAGCCTCATTGAAAATTAAGTCGAGTATAAAGCCTAGTACACAATTTAGTTTGTCCTCGATGACAGACGTCGTCTTTTTATTACTCATATTCTTCTTACTTACTTCAAACGTTACCTCCACCATCGATATTAATCTACCTGCCGCTAAAGGCAAGGCAAGCGCTCAGTCAAATACAATAGCTATTTCGATTGATAGCCGAGGCCGACACTTTATCGGTGTGACTCAAATTAATCCCGAGTACTTGGCGCTTGAATTGAAGCGATCTTTCGAAAAAACACCAAATGCCACTATTATCCTTCGCGCAGAGGAAGAGGTCGCTCTAAAACAAGCAGTTAACGTTTTAGATGTTGCAAATAAGGAAGGGTATCCAATTGTTTTAGCAGTCGCCCCGAAGTAAGTCGATGAACTATCAAGAGACTTTAGATTTCTTATACACCGAACTCCCTGTCTTTCAAATAGATGGAGCTGAGGCACTAGAATTAAAACTTGATCGAACGCTTCAAATCATGTATTATTTAGGTGACCCCCATAAGGCTTTTAAAAGTGTACATGTTGCAGGCACCAATGGCAAGGGGTCGGTATCTCATATTACGGCATCTGTGCTTCAGTCGGCAGGATATAAGGTTGGGTTATATACCTCTCCTCATTTAAAAGATTTTCGAGAACGCATCCGTATAAATGGAAATTGTATTTCAGAAGATCGTGTAGTTGCCTTTGTAGAAAGGCACAGTGGTATGATTGATGACCTCAAACCTTCTTTTTTCGAATTAACCGTCGCGATGGCTTTTGATTACTTCGCCTCACAAGCCATTGATATAGCTGTGATAGAAGTTGGAATGGGAGGCAGATTAGATTCAACCAATGTTATCATACCTGAGTTATCTGTTATTACTAATATCTCGTTTGACCACCAAGCTTTCTTAGGCGACACAATTACTAAGATTGCCTTCGAAAAGGCTGGAATTATTAAACCTTCGGTACCTGTGGTTATTGGTGAATATCAAGAAGAAACCTTATCCGTTTTTGAGAAGAAGGCAAACATTCAACAAAGTGAACTTATCAAAGCCTATGAGTGTATTCCACCATATTGGTTTTCGGATAGAGAAGAATTTGACTTGCAAGGACCCTACCAGCCAAAGAATTGTTTGACTGTATATGCCGCGATACAACAATTAAGAAAACAAGGTTGGGCTATTTCTGAAACTGCTCTCGAAAAGGGGATGAAGAATGCGGCTAGCTCGACTGGACTTATTGGGCGCTGGCAGTGGGTTACACCTAGATTGCTTTGCGATACAGCACACAACGCATCGGGATTAGCTTATGTTTTAAAGCGACTCAGTGAGTTAGAATATACCTATCTACATATCGTGTTAGGAGTGTTATCTGATAAGGATTTAACTGAAATACTTCCTTTATTTCCTAAGTCTGCTATCTATTATTTCGTAGCACCTAGTATAAAAAGAGCCTTAGCTGCTGACAATTTACAACAGCAAGCTCAATCTTATGGTTTGATTGGGAATACTTTTAGTAGCGTTTTAAAAGGCCTTGAAGCTGCAAAACATGCCTCAAAATCAAAGGATCTTATCTTTGTTGGAGGCAGTACCTTTACGGTGGCAGAAATCCTATAATTTTGTGTTTTTTCTTTTGGCAAGATTAAAAACATTCTATATTTGCAAACCTAAATGTGAGGGCTCTTAGCTCAGTTGGTTCAGAGCACCTGCCTTACAAGCAGGGGGTCACTGGTTCGAATCCAGTAGGGCCCACATCAAGCAGAAAATCCATGTCTTAAGGCATGGATTTTTTAT
>JAAZVG010000096.1 GCA_018623655.1 Flavobacteriaceae bacterium | reverse complement strand
TGATTATTTAGCTTCCACTCAAATAAAGTGCTTGCAACATATCTACCTTCATCGGCGTCGGTGGCACTTCGATGGACAATAATTTTATCCCCTTCAGGATTATGAGTCCAAACCTGCTTTTCTATTTGATCTTTATTTTTCGAAATCACTGAGTTCGCTGCTAGAACAATATTATTTGTTGATCGATAATTCTGCTCTAATCGATACACAGCGACCTTGTCATAATCACGCTGAAAATTGAGTATGTTACTAATATTAGCTCCTCTAAAAGAGTAAATGCTTTGCGCGTCATCACCTACGACGCATATATTTTGATATCGGTCAGAAAGCGCTTTTACAATTAAATATTGAGAGTGATTTGTATCTTGATACTCATCAACCAGAATATATTTAAAACGTTCTTGATAACGAACGAGCACTTCAGGAAAAAGATTTAATAGTTCGTTTGTTCGAAGCAATAAATCATCAAAGTCCATAGCTCCTGCTTTAAACAAACGGTTAACATATTCATTGTAGATTTCACCCATTCTGGGCTTACGGGCAATCGCATCGGCTTCTTGCAATTCTGGATTATTATAATACGCCTTAACCGTAATAAGACTGTTTTTAAAAGCAGAAATACGTTGTTGTATCTGTTTATACTTGTAAATATCCTTATCTAGCCCCATTTCTTTGATGATCGAGCTAATTAACCTTTGAGAATCTTGGGTGTCGTAAATAGTGAAATTTGAGGGAAACCCTAGATTATGGCCTTCAAATCGCAGAAGTTTTGCGAATACCGAGTGAAAAGTACCCATCCATAAGTTCTTAGCCTCGTTATCACCTACAATTTTAGATATTCTTGATTTCATCTCTCTTGCTGCTTTATTGGTGAATGTAAGCGCAAGAATATTGAAAGGATCGACTCCGCCGTGAATAAGATGAGCTATTCGATAGGTAAGTACTCGAGTCTTTCCTGAGCCCGCACCAGCAATAACCATCGAAGGACCATCTTTATGCAATACCGCGTTGCGTTGAGCATCGTTAAGTTCCTCTAAATACGACATGAATCAAACTTTAAACTTCGAATTTATTGAATTCTTTATGGGTCAGAGAATCTAAGTTCATATATTTAATAACATCTTTTAAAACCTTATGATGAAATCATTCGTTAAAATCATTTTTGCTGGTTTCACCCTTATCTTCTCAGGGATTCAAGCACAAACTATAGACAATAATACCTTCACAGATATCAATGATAAAGTCATCGAATGGCGAAGACATTTTCATCAAAATCCAGAACTTGGAAATCGGGAGTTTGAAACGGCAGCTTACATCGCAAAACACTTAAGAAAATTAGGTCTTGAAGTTGAAACGGGAGTTGGAATTACGGGTGTTGTAGGAATTTTAAAAGGCGGAAAGCCAGGAAAAGTTTTAGGTTTAAGAGCTGATATCGATGCACTCCCTGTTACCGAAAGAAATAACTTACCCTTCAAATCACAGGTAGTAACAGAATTTTTAGGAGAAAAAACTGGAGTAATGCACGCCTGTGGACACGATACACATACGGCAATTATGATGGGAGTTGCTGAAGTTTTAGCGAAAAATAAAGACCAGGTTGCCGGTACCATTAAGTTTATTTTTCAACCTGCTGAAGAGGGTCCTCCTCCAGGAGAAAAGGGTGGCGCGCTACTGATGGTTGAAGAAGGGGTTCTCAAAAACCCTGAAGTCGATGCTATCTTCGGGTTACACATTAATTCTGCCACCCCTGTTGGACAAGTACGTTACAAAACTGGGGGGATCATGGCATCTGCCCAAAGATTTGTAATAAAAGTCAACGGAAAACAAACTCATGGATCTCAACCCTGGTCAGGTATTGATCCTATATATATTTCTTCAAAAATTATCGATGGTATTCAATCAATCATCAGTCGTGAGTCAAATCTTTTAAAAGAGGCTGCTGTAATTTCAGTAGGTAAAATTAAGAGTGGTGTTCGTTTTAACATAATACCTGAGTCGGCAGAACTTATTGGAACTATACGCACACTTGACTACGGCATGAGAGATTATATTGAAAAGAGGATGTATGAAATGATCCCAACGATCGCAGAAGCCTATGGAGGAACTGCTGAAGTTTCAATTTCAGAATCCACCGATATTACCTTCAATGATCCTGATCTTGTAGCACAAATGTTACCATCTATGGAAAAAGCGCTAGGCAAAGAGAATGTATTACCTACCAAAGCAACAACAGGAGCGGAGGATTTCTCGTACTTTTCTAGAGAAGTACCTGGATTTTACTTTTTCCTTGGAGGTATGACTCCTGGTAATGACACCCCATTCCCTCACCACACTCCCGATTTCTTCATCGATGAGGATGGATTAATTCACGGAGTTAAGGTGCTTACTCAAATGAGCATAGACTATTTAAACCAATAAAATGAGATTAGCACTAGTTTTTTCACTATTTCTATCGGGTGCCAGTTGTGCATTATTCGCTCAAAAGAAAACCGATTTACTAGAAGATCTTAAGGCACTCAATGAACTAATAGGAAGAAAGGAAAATGAAATTGGTCGATTAAAAAAGTCATTAATTGCTGAAGAAACTCTAAATCAAACCTATCTTTTTGAGATTGAAAATCTAAAGACAACGAATGCAGCCTTAATGAAACGATTAAGCAACTTCACCAGTCAATCTGTAAATAATATCATCAGTATTGGGGATCAAATCGAGAGTATGCGTGTTTTAGAAAAACAAGATCAAGCGTTAAGACAATTTATCATTGAACAAGACTCGACACTCATTGAAACTGTAAAGAGATTAGCTCCTGTAATAACAAAAGCAAATGGCATGAGTATTAATAAAGGAAGTATACAAATAGCCTTTCCTGTTCTAGAATACGCCTTAAAAGACTCGATTCATCTTGACCCTAAAATGATTCGTGTTGACTCTACCTTAAGAGCAATCAGTGATTTAGAACTTGTTATAAATGGTGCTTTCCAACCGATAACAATTGATTCTATTACAATGGATGATCAATTATTAGCACCTCGATTCTATAATGTATTCTCAAATCAATTTAACCTTCAACAAGATCGTATCCGATTAAACCCTAACCAAAATAACGATACCGTGATTATTTGTTTGCGACCATCAATGTCTCATGCATACGAACGAATTCGAACAATCTTGAGAAGATAGCTTTTTAGACCATCTACCAATAGGTTTAATTAATGAGTGACCATCCGTCTTTAAAAAATTCAGTCTCACTACTAAATGGCTTTGGTAAGCATAGAGCAGAGTTGCTTAACAAAGAATTTGGCATTGAATCTCTTTACGATCTACTTTTCCATTTCCCGATTCGATATGTAGACAAGAGTCGATTTTATTCAATCTCAGAAATTAGATCAGACCAGACTTTTGTGCTTGTCAAAGGGGTTCTTTTTGATCTAAGAACAGTTGGTGAAGGCCGCACTAAACGTCTTGTTGGCGAATTAAAAGACGCTACAGGAAGTCTCGATCTTGTGTGGTTCAAACCTCCTCAATTCTTGCTAAAAACACTTAAGAATGGGCAAGTTTATCAGGTCTTTGGAAAAGCTTCGCGTTTCGGTGATAGATATTCAATTGCCCATCCTGAAATTTCAAAATTATCTAACCCATCAGAGGTTAAGGGTCTAGGTATAGAACCTATTTATTCATCTACCGAAAAGCTCCAAAAGGCAGGATTAAGTCAACGTATCATCAAAGAAGGTTTGAGGAAAATGGTAACAGCGGTAGATTTTGGTTTGGCAGAGAACCTTCCTCAGACTTTAATAAAAAAATTACAACTGCCTCAAAAAACAGAAGCGATAAGAACGGTTCATTTTCCTCAAAATTTGAATCAAGTTGATCTTGCCTTAAATCGTTTCAAGTTTGAAGAGTTATTCTTTTTACAATTGCGTCTGTTATATAAAAAACTCATCGGACAGAAAAAAATCAAAGGCCGTCGATTTGAACATGTTGGTGATCTCTTTCTTACATTTTATAAGCATCATCTACCTTTTGAACTGACAAACGCACAAAAAAGAGTAATTAAAGAAATAAGAAACGATCTCGGCTCTGGAGTTCAAATGAATCGTCTGTTACAAGGAGATGTTGGCTCAGGAAAAACCATGGTTGCTCTATTATCCGGTCTTATTGCCATTGGTAACAATTCTCAGGCTGCTATTATTGCTCCAACTGAGATATTAGCACAGCAGCACTACAATGATCTTGTTTCTTTACTGAGTTCTCTTCCAGTGAATGTGGCATTACTCACCGGCTCAACTTCTAAAAAAGATCGAAAAGTAATTTTCGAGGATCTTTTATCGGGAGAGTTACATCTTATCATTGGAACTCATGCTCTTATTGAAGATAACGTATCATTTAAAGATTTGGGAGTTGCTATTATCGATGAACAACATCGGTTCGGAGTTGCGCAGCGGTCGAAGCTTTGGAAGAAGGCAAAAGTTCCTCCCCATATTTTAGTGATGACCGCTACTCCTATTCCAAGAACCTTAGCGATGAGTCATTACGGAGACTTAGATGTTTCACTTATCGATGAATTACCTCCAGGAAGAAAACCCATTCTTACCCAACATCGCACAGATTCAGCAAGACTAAAGGTGTTTCAGTTCATGAAGTCAGAAATAGCCAAGGGCAGACAGATTTACATCGTTTATCCGCTAATTCAAGAATCAGAAACACTCGATTATAAGGATTTAATGGATGGATATGAAAGTATTCAACGTGAGTTTCCTTTACCGCAATATCAGATTTCGATTGTTCATGGAGGGATGAATTCTGATGCGAAAGCTTTTGAAATGCGACGTTTCGAGAAAGGTGAAACGCAAATTATGGTAGCCACAACGGTGATAGAAGTAGGTGTTAATGTTCCTAATGCCTCAGTAATGGTTATTGAAAGTGCAGAACGTTTTGGCCTCTCTCAACTTCACCAGCTAAGAGGAAGGGTAGGAAGAGGAGCTGAAAAGTCATACTGTATTCTTATGAGTGGTTCGAAAATATCAGAGGATGCTAGAACACGTCTAGAAGCCATGGTAAGCACTCAAAATGGATTTGAACTCTCAGAAATCGATCTTCAACTTAGAGGACCAGGAGATTTAATGGGTACACAACAAAGTGGCACCCTTCAGCTAAAGGTTAGTGATATTGTGAAAGACTCTGAGATACTGTATCGCGCTAGAGAAGCTGCCGAGTGGATTCTTGCGCGAGACCCTGAACTAACACTTGCTGAACACCAAGGAATTCGTACCACACTGAACAGGCTTCTTAAAGGCAATCTTCTTTGGAGTTATATTAGTTAGACAATCCTCTTAAACTAATCGCTTCGCTCAGATGTACTGTACCTACCAACAGGCTGTACTCAAAATCGGTAATAGTTCTTGCAATACGATAACTTCTTTCTATTGCTCGAATAGAGAAATTCTTTTGATTAAGTAGTCGTTGTAATACCGTTTTTGCTTTGGGTTTTATTAAAAAGCGATCTAAATGAATTAAGTTACTCACAGAAGTAGAAGGATGAGTTGCTAACCGATCTTTTCGAAATTGATTCGCTCGATTTATTCGATTCACTACCTCCCCGTAATCTACTTTCTGTTTTTCAATCTTAAAATTGGGTTTAAACAAGGTAATTTGAAGATCAACTCGATCTAAAAACGAGGGGGTTAGTAATTTGGTATTTGAAAAAGAACTATTCGTAGTCCCAATTAATGTAAAATCTGCCGGATAATTTTTATGATATTTTAATGTATTTAAATTGGTAAACTTCTGTTCCATGCCTAATTTAATCAGTTCAAGGATTGATTTTCGGTAACTACTTATTTCATAAGAGTTACCAACTACAATGGATAGGTGCATTCTGTGAGCCATAATTAACTCAA
The DNA here is from genome assembly GCA_018623655.1 of Flavobacteriaceae bacterium. Lineage (GTDB taxonomy): Bacteria > Bacteroidota > Bacteroidia > Flavobacteriales > Flavobacteriaceae > UBA3478. The sequence goes on along the minus strand of JAAZVG010000096.1, from coordinate 17 downwards.
AGAAAGAGGAATCGAAT
>JAAZVG010000095.1 GCA_018623655.1 Flavobacteriaceae bacterium | reverse complement strand
TCTTGAAATCCCAGGCTAATCCCAATTATACCTATTAAGTGAGGGAGCCAAATAAAGGCAATAACTTGAGAAATGAGGTTATTTTGGGAAGTCTTCATTGATGAGTTCACTTGCAATTTTACCGGACTGCACACAAAGTGGAATTCCACCTCCAGGATGTACAGATCCACCACAAAAATACAAGTTTGAAATTTGAGGTGACTTATTGGGATGTCTTAAGAATGCGGCCATTCTATTATTGCTTGCTGCACCGTAAAGTGCTCCTAAGAATGAGTCTGTTTTTGCCTCAATACCCCTTGGATCCCAAACAAATTCGGTTTCGATAAGCTCTTTGATATTCTCACCTAATAGTTCTCCGAGCTTATGTAAAATGCGCTCACGTGACAGGTCGATAAGCTGTTCCCAGTCTTGACCGTAATTTCCTGGGGCATTGATCATTACGAACCAGTTTTCCCCTCCTTCCGGAGCATCGGTAGGGGTGTGTTTACTGCTAATGTTTACATAGATTGTCGGGTCTTCACTTAGAGTCTTTTTCTCAAAAATGCACTTAAATTCTTCTTCGTACTGATTAGAAAAGAAAATATTGTGAAGATCTAACTCTTTGAAGGTCTTTTTTATCCCCCAATAAAAGATTAAAGCACTACTTGATCGTTCTTGAGCGAGTGTTTTCTCTGGGGCATTGAAGCCTTTAAGTAGTTTTCTATAGGTAGGTACTACATCCATATTGCTTACTACAATATCAAAAGGATAGGTGCTTTTGGAGGTTGTAAGACTAATTACTTTATCGTTTTTTAAATCGATACTAGTTACTTTTTCATTGAAGTGAAATTGAACTCCTTGTCGCATAGCTAGCTGATAAAGCGATTCGATAATACTTCGCATTCCACCTTCGGGATAGTAAGTTCCAAAGTGCATCTCTAAATGTGGAATGAGTGACATGATTCCGGGAGTCTGGTAGGGAGAACTGCCATTATAAGTAGCGTGTCGACTAAAGAACTGTAGGCTCTTTGGATTCTTAAAGTAGTGTTTTAACGTGCGATAAAGAGGTTTAAACAGATCGAGTCGATAAACTTTCATAATTGCTTTAACCGTCATCCAATTTAGGTAAGTTTTTAATCGGTGTAGGGAACTCCTAAGAAATATAGGGGCGGTTAACTGGTATTTTAACTCGTTGTCTTCAAGAAATTGTTTGACCTTTTTCGGATTTTCTTTAAAGGTTTTACTAAAGGATTCAATAAATTTTTCTTTTTCTGCAGGAGTTTGAAAACGTGTACCATCCGACCAGAAGTAATTACAAAGGGAATCCTTTTTGAGATAATTAAAATGCGCTCTGGGATTTTCTTCGAAGATTTCAAAGAGCTCATCGATATACTGGGGCATTGTAAATAAGGAAGGGCCAAGGTCGAATCGGTACCCTTCTTGACTTATTTGATCGAGTTTGCCTCCCGGACACTGGTGTGCTTCAAAAATGGTAACGTCATAACCTAAATTTCTGAGTCGAAGCGCAGCCGATAACCCTGCAATTCCAGAGCCAATGATTCCGATCACCTATTTGAAGTATTTTTTGGGAACAACGAGCATACCGAAATTCTCACCCTTTTCTTTACCTAAATGTTTATGGTGAATCTTGTGTGCGCGTCGAACGCCACGAGCGTAGGCATTGTCGATATTTCTCAGCCATTTAAACCGTTGATGGATGAAGATGTCATGAACCACAAAGTAAGCAATTCCATAGGCTAGTATACCTAAGCCTATTGGGGTTGCCAGCCAAAAATAGTCTTTCGCAAACATCAAAAAGAACATACTGAGACCAGCAAAGAATAAAAAAAAGGTATCATTTCTTTCAAACCACGAGTCGTGATCTTTATGGTGATGATCTTTATGAAGTACCCACAATACGCCATGCATGATGTACTTATGTATAAACCACGCCATGAATTCCATGATAGCAAAGGTTCCTAAAAAAGTTAGAATTCCGAGTAGAGCATTCATAGATTTAAACCCGTTGAAATTTTATATCAATATAGGATTGTGCAATTAACCCAATCTTTTCGTAATTAGGAACTCTGATTCGGCTATTTTTAATTTCTAGTGGTGGAGTACTTTTTAGTCGGTCTAAAAGTCTTTTATAATAACGGTAAGCAGTATAAACTCCTAACCGAACGGTTGCAGGTAGGTTTTGTATTCCTTCAAAACCTAGGTTAAAATCAGCCTCAATCTCATCGATAATTGCTTGTTTCGAAACTTCATCTAGAGCCTCTAGATTCGCATTAGGAAAATAAGTTCTACCCAAATTTTCAAAGTCCGTTTTTAAATCACGAAGAAAATTAACCTTTTGAAAAGCAGAACCCAAGGCCATTGCTGACTCTTTCAAAGAAGCATATTTTTCTTTATTTCCATCTACAAAAACCGTCAGGCACATGAGTCCCACTACATCGGCTGAGCCGTAGATATACTCTTTATATTCCTCGACACTTCTATAGGTACTTTTTGTAAGATCCATACGCATACTTTTCATAAACGCTGCGACGAGATCGTAGTCAATATTAAAGGTATGATAGGTGTGCTGAAATGAGTTGAGAATCGGGTTTAAACTAATCTTATATTCTAATGCCTCGGCTAATTCTCGTTCAAAATTTTTAAAAAGTTGCTCTTTATCATAGTCATGAAAACTATCGACAATTTCGTCTGCGAATCGAACGAAGCCATAGATATTAAAAATATGAGAACGAACCGATGGGGCTAACAGACTCGTTGCCGTCGAAAAACTCGTGCTATAAGTCTTTGTGACTAGCTGACTGCACTGCTCAGAAACAAGGTCAAATAAGTTTTTCATGCGCTTTGTTTTAACAGTAATTCGGATACAATTTTGCCAGATATTAGGGCAGGAGGTACTCCCGGCCCAGGAACCGTTAATTGACCTGTAAAGAAAAGATTAGTTACTTTTTTAGAGGCCAATTTTGGTCTAAGAAATGCTGTTTGACGTAGGGTATTTGCTAAGCCATAGGCGTTTCCTTTATACGAGTTATACTCACTTACAAAATCATTTACACAGAAACTTTCTTTGAACTCAATGTTTTCTTGAAGTGATTCACCGTAGAAATCTTCAAGTCTTTTGATGATTTTTTCGAAGTATTTTTCGCGAAGTTCTTGGGTATCTTCAATGCCGGGTGCGATAGGAATTAAAAAGAACCCGGCTTCTTTGCCCTCTGGAGCCATTGAGCTGTCTGAGGCAGACGGGAAATTGGCGTAGAATAAGGGTTCTTTAGGCCAATTTGGTTTATCATAAATATCACTTGCATGCGCTTTGAAATCGGTATCAAAAAATAGATTATGGTGGGTAAAGGTATTGCTTAGTTTTTTGTCAAATCCGACGTAAAACAATAGTGAGGAAGGCGCAAATGTGCGTTTCTCCCAGTATTCTTCTGAGTATTGTCGATATGATAGAGGTAGCAAGGACTCCGAGTGATGATAATCAGCTCCACTTACAATAAAGTCTGCCTTGTGATAACTGCCGTTTTCTAGTACAACTCCTTCAGCCATATTGTCATTAGATATTTTGATTTCAGAGACAGAAGAAGATGTATGAATTTTAACTCCTTTTGATTCTGCTATCGAAACCATCGCTTTTACGATCTCGTACATTCCTCCTTTGGGGTGCCATGTACCTAAACCGTAGTCTGCATAATTCATGAAAATATAAAAAGACGGTGTGTTTTCTGGTTTAGCTCCGAGAAATAAAACCGGAAACTCTAAGGCTGCTCTTAAAGCTTCGTCCTTGAATTCTTTTTGAATCACGTCACTAACCGATTTCAAAAATTGTCCAACTCGTATAGCGGTTTCGGGCGTGACTAGCTCTAATGGAGATTTTCCAGGACGCATTACGACCTTTCCAATGGCAATTTTGTAGTTTTCTTTCGCTTTACTGATAAATTTATTTAGTTTTTTGCCACTTCCTTTTTCAATGTCTTCGAAGGTATCGCAGAGCTTATCTAAATCTGCATAAATTTTGAGCAACTTATCTTTAAAATAAATCTGATATCCGGGATCTAGTCGTTCTAATTCATAAAAGTCACTTGTAGTTTTCCCAAAGTCCTGAAAGAAGTTTTCAAAAATATCGGGCATCCAATACCAAGAAGGGCCCATATCAAAAGTAAAGCCGTTTTTTTTTAGTTGTCGTGCTCTACCGCCTGGTATATCGTTTTTTTCAAAAATGGATACCTCTAGTCCTGCATCAGCTAAATAACTAGCTGCAGACAATGAAGAAAACCCAGAGCCAATTACAATTACTTTTTTCATTAATTACTCAAATGTGCAGTAAAATGGTCGATCGACTCAAAAATTTCAACAAAACCATGATTAGGTTTGGATAGGAGCTTTTGTGTTTGGTATCCTAGTATCATAAGTTTTGAATTCTTTCCTCTAAGTTCATTAGAAAAAACCTCGAAATATTTATCTAACTCATCTGGTGTCGGACTAATTGTAAAATACGATACAAAATTGATATTGTCATAATAGTTTAGAAGTTCTTTTAAGCTGTCTATACTATTCGATTGTCCCAGAAAAACTGTTCTGTAACCTCTTGAAGCGAGTTCGTAATTCAAAAAAAGTAATCCTACTTCGTGTACTTCTCCTTCTGGTAAATAAAGTACATAAACAGGTGATTCTTTGGTCGGTGGCAGTTTTTGATATTTTTCGGTTTGAATGTAAATTTTCTGTTTAATTAAGCTGCTAATAAAATGTTCATGAGCAGGAGAAATCGTTTTTGACTGCCACAACATACCTAGCTCAGTCATTAAAGGAATAAAAACTTCGTTAAATAGTTCTTTGAAATTTCGTTCTGCAACTAGACTATTGTAGGTGTTATAAAATTGATGTGCATCGAAATTTACCATAGCCAACTTGAAGGCATTAATGGCGTGATGCTTTTCATTATTCTTTGCGATGATCTCATTAACCAGAAGTGGAACTTCATCTTCTTTGATTTTAGAGATCTTAGAAATTTTATAGCCGCTATTGTAAAGTAATGTGATATTTAAAAGCTTTTGGAGGCTCTCAAGCGAGTAGGTTCGGATATTTGTTTCAGTGCGCTCAGGGCTAAGAAGATCGTACCGTTTTTCCCAAATTCTAATGGTGTGTGCCTTGATTCCTGAAAGATTCTCGAGGTCTCTAATACTAAAAGACTTTTTACTACTGTTCATCATTCTAAATAAAATGTTAAACAAAAATAGGTAAAAAGAGGCTGTTATTTATATATCATTTAACAAAATGCCTTAATTCTTTCTTTTTGTTGAATTTTTTTAGAAAATAATTGAAGATACGGGTTCACCTATCAGTAGCTCAAGGCTAAACCGAAGTAAACATCAATTAGAAGCAAATGCAAGTTTGTTTTCACCTAATTCTCCTGAAAACCTAGTCTTGGCGAATTCTGTTCAAACAAAAAAAGCACTGCCTTGCAGCAGTGCAATCTTTTTTGACCCTTAAGTGCTCACGACTGGAGTCGAACCAGCACGTCCATAGGACACCACCCCCTCAAGATGGCGTGTCTACCAATTCCACCACGTGAGCATAACTGTTGCTAAATGTACAGCATTTGATAAACAAAAAAAGTTAAGACACGCGTGCCTTAACTTTTGTGACCTGACTGGGGCTCGAACCCAGGACCCTCTCCTTAAAAGGGAGATGCTCTACCAACTGAGCTATCAGGTCTAAATCGGGTGCAAATATAAGAGCTATATTTGAAAACTCAACAAGCATATATGAAAATTATTCTTATAGGATATATGGGTTCAGGAAAGTCTACAATTGGCAAATCCTTAGCTAACAAATTGAACCTTCCCTTTGTTGATTTAGATGACACTATTGAGCGTGAAATAGGTGTATCCATTAGTGATTTTTTTGAAACTTTTGGAGAATTAAAATTCAGACGATTGGAACGTCAGGTATTACACAAAATTATTACTGAAAAGGAGCAAATGATT
>JAAZVG010000094.1 GCA_018623655.1 Flavobacteriaceae bacterium | reverse complement strand
GGCTTAGAAAAACCGCGCTAGCCAAATTAGTAACTTCTCTAACCAAACTTGCGTCTAGTTGCGCCTCAGTAAACATCTCTTCTACAGAGGCATCCTTAAATGAGGCATAATCAGGGAATTTCTTCTTAAGCGGCTTCATCTGATCGATGAGATTATGTCTTAAATCATACGGATAGTACTTACCGTCATCACGCATAAAACTTAAGACAGGGTCAATCTGTTCATTCTGGTCAAAGTCATTTAAATACAAGCGAATTGGAGCCTTTTCACTAGCCTCAAATCGTGAATTTAAACCGTGATTACCCACAAGAAAATCAACGACACCATCACCATTAAAATCAGCAGTCTCGAGGGTTTGCCACCACCCCTTGTAGGCGGCTAGTTCTAAATTCGCCTCAACAAATCGATCTCCTTGATTCTTAAATACTCGGATGCCCATGTATTCACCGACCACAATTAAATCTAGGTCTCCGTCTGATTCAAGGTCAACCATTGCGGCCGATGTAATCAAACCAATCTCATTTAAGGATTTAGACCAAACGATAGTATCATCGCTGAATTGTCCGGTACCATCATTAATTAAAACATGCCCTGAAGCAGGTAAACCGTAGGCGTCTGCTACTGCACGCTCACCAACAAATAAATCGAAATCACCATCGTTGTCAATATCTCCTGAAACCACAGTACTGGTATTGAAAAAACGTGTTGCTGTGGGTAAGGCTGCAGTACTTTTAGTCAGATTACCCTCACCATCATTTAGGTAAAGAACATCTGCCAAGTAAGGAATGAATTTAGAGAATTCTACTCCCCCATTACCCGCATATAGATCTAAATCACCATCACCATCGGCATCAAATAAATGCGGGGCGACGAGTTCAGAAGGTTTCTCACCCTCTAGACTAAAATCAGCAACTGCTTTCAATTGTCCCTCTTGAAGCTGATACATACCTGAGGTGAAATCTTTAGCTCCTGGAACTAAAATTTCATTCGTACCATCCCCGTTTAGATCGCCCGCAACAATTCTTGGGCCCGGGGTACTCAACATATGCGGCCAAAGTCGATTTCTGTTAAAATCGATAAATAAATTTTCCTGATGCGCCAGAGCGTCAGTGACACTTACACGAGTAAATAGGTTCTCATTCCTCTTATCAATATCAGCTTCTATTGAATATTCTGAAGCTTCTGGTTGAACGATTTCTAAGCGCGTATTCACCTGAACATTACTTAAAGATGTAGTTGTACCATTAGGCCATTCTACACGCACTTCTGATGGAATATTTAGCGCTAAACCTTGGTGCAACACCAAATCCATACTCGATTGAAAGCCACGAATCGGTTGGTGATGTAAGTAATAGGTTTGATCTCCTTGACTTACCCATACTCGTGCTCCAATCGCCTGAGTATTTTGGCCTGATCCCTTCAATTTGAATTGCAGGTAATTGTTATTGGAGTTTCGCTCACTGTGGTTTTCATAGACAAAGAGTGGCATATTGACATTATTGACCACTAGGTCTAAATCGCCATCATTGTCTAGGTCACCATAAGCAGATCCGTTTGAAAAACTTGGGGTACAAAGCCCGGTTTGCTCATCATTGAAAAACTGCAAATCACCTTGATTGATGTAAGCATGGTTTTTAACCGGTCTTGACGGAATGATATCTACAAGCTTCGCATAGTCTACCTCGTCTCCTGAAACAATACTGTTTAAAACCTCTTCGCTTGAAACGTATTGAAGATAATCTTGATCGGTGAGATCCCTATAAATCCCGTTAGCGATGAAAAGATCTCGAAGCCCATCGTTGTTCATGTCAAAAAACAGAGCTCCCCAACTCCAGTCTGAGGCCTCAACTCCAGCTAAACGTCCGATCTCACTAAACGTTCCGTCTTCATTATTAAGCTGTAGCGTGTTACGAGTGAATTGGTGAAAATAGTCGTTATCGACATTGTACTTGTACTTATCCCAATTCTCGAAAGTAGTTACCGATTTCAAACGCTCGTACTCTGAGGGGAGCATCTCGGTTACAAAAATATCGGCTGCACCATCATTATCGATATCGGCCATGTCTGCACCCATTGAGGCGCCACTGATTGAACCAATTGATTCGGTCAGTTTTTCACTGAATGTACCGTCTTGATTGTTGATGTACAGGTAATCACGCTCGAAGAAGTCGTTAGATACGTAGATGTCTTCCCAGCCGTCATTATTAACATCTCCAACGGTGACACCAAGACCAAATCCGATCACTGAGCCGTAAATACCCGCCTTTTCACTCACATCAATGAAAACCCCGCCTCGATTCTCGAGAAGCTTATCACCCCCCAGTTCATCTCGCTTCGGACGTTCATTTCTTCTCAAATCAAAACTCCCAATCGCTTGATAGGAGTTATTTAATAGGTAAACATCTAGATCACCATCTTTATCGTAGTCAAAGAAACTAGCATGCGTAGAGTATCCAGGATCTGCTAGGCCATATTCTTCGGCCATCTCTTCAAAACTTCCCTCTCCTTTATTGATGAAAAGCTCATTCTGCTTGTTATCTCCAGCGACATCTCCCGAGTTACATACATAAATATCTAGTAATCCATCGGCATTAACATCGGCCATGGTGACCCCAGTTGACCAGGCTCTAGAACCACCAACACCGGCCGTATCGGTAATATCTTCAAAAACAAAGCCTCCCTTGTTTAGGTATAGTTTATTCTGATTCTGATTCGATGTTAAATAGATATCAGACCACCCATCGTTATTGATATCTCCAATTGAAACACCTCCGCCATTATAAAAATTACGATAGGTATATACGTTGAACTCATTGCTAAAACTGAGCGTATTCTCAAAATTAAGTTGAGTCTCTTCTGGGGTCTTTAGTTCGAACAGATAATCGCTTTCTGCCTCAGTGCAAGAAGCTACCAAAACAATAAGCGATAAAATGTAAAAAAGGTTCTTCATGTTTATCGAACTAGGTTGGGGTATTTTTTTCTAAGGTCAGTAATCACAGCCTTAACCTCTTTATCATCAAGTACATAAGCTAGAATTTGTCGGTTTCCATCTACCTTCACATAAGTCTCTTGGGGTAGACCTTCACGATCTATTCTAACGAATTCATTACCCGGATACCATAGTTCAAGGGTATCAAGGGCTTTTGGTAAAAGCTGATCTGCAAATAACTGTTTATTCCAAGGAGCCCAGCCTAAATGATAGAAGCGCATATCAAGACCCGTCATAATATTTTCATCATTGAAAATACCATAGAAAAGGTGATTAATTCGCTCTCCCTGGTCAACACCATCTAATTCATAAGCAACAAAATCGTTATTCGGCCCGTGTGAAATGACTCCCTCGAGATTTAATTCCCAGCACTTGGTATAAAAGGTCTTCTTGGTGTCGCCTAACAACAGATCAAACTTGAGACTGTCTGAATACACACCACTGGCCATTTCTGATTTAACTAGTCGATCATAATTACTTTCTCTGGCACATGACCCGAAAAAGAGTAACAACGATCCCATCACTACGACAAAACTAATTCTGGACATAAATACTTTGTATCGATTGATTATTAATTGCGGCTAACAAAATTAAAGAATCTGGAGCGCTATCGGTCTTAATTACATGAAGTTGACGAATTTCTCCTGAAATGTTAAGCGGATGGATTTGCTGTGTCAACTCATCCTGGTAGCTAAGTTCTAATTTCCAACCTGAAGAGGCGTCGTATGCTCCGTATTGAGGCTTGAAGCCGTATTGATTACCCCCTAAATACAGCGTGACTGAAGTGTTCTCTTGCGCGCCTTTTTCAATGGCGTAAATAATAGAATATTGTGCCTCATCTTTCAAGGGAATTGTCTGATACCCTGTTTCAGAGCTCAAAAAGATCATACTGTCTGTAGTATCTAGTTCTAAAACTAGGGAGCTACTCAACAATTCTTCAGAGAATAAATCGCTCATACTCGCATTCGCATAGTCGGCATAGTACAATAGTTTTTTCTTAAGCCCGGGAAGTTGTTTGATGAGTTCATCCTTATCATGAACCGGATAATAATCCCCATCCACCTGATAAGCATAGATCTGTTCAACACGTCCATTTCTATCGAAATCATTCAAAAACACTCGCATATTCGATTTATAGAATCCATTACGACCAGCATTACCCGCTACAAAATCAACAAGCCCATCACCATTCAAATCAAGCGTAGTGATCGATTGCCACATTCCAGAGGCAAATTGGTGATCCTCAGATTTTATCCACCCCGAAGTCGTGTTGTAAAAAACCGTGATTGGCATCCACTCACCTCCAATAATAAGGTCGGGACGCTGATCGCCATTCATATCGGCAAAGACAGCTGTAGTAACCATGCCTAGCTGATTGAAAACTTCTGTTTCTATAGGAGTAAATTGACCTTTACCATCATTTATTAAAAGTGAAGAGTTTGTGGGCAACCCGTAGGTTCTAGTATCAAAACGATTTCCTACCCACAAATCAAGGTCACCATCTAGATCAACATCTGCTACAGCAATTGCACCCGCGCTGAACATTGGTAAGGCAGACTGTTTCGAATACTCAAATGCTCCAGAACCTGTATTTAGGTATAAACGATCTTTTAAATCGGTACTAATTTGAGAAAAGGCACGACCCCCAGAGCCGATATATAAATCATCATCTCCATCACTATCAGCATCGAAAAATAATGCCTGAATATCTTCAGAACTTTTATGCGCTTCGAAGGGTTCGGTAGTTTTAATATATCCAGAAGATGAACTAAGGTATAACTCAGCCGACTGCCCCTTAGCACCTCCCAAGAAGATATCATCTAGACCATCCCCGTTCAAATCAGAAACCGCCATAGCAGGACCCTCGTTAGAGAAATACTGAGGTAACATGCGCTCAGCATCAAAGTCAATGTATCGGTTTTCACGGTGCTGATAATCAATTCCCTTTTGGGATAAGTCTACCAGTGGTAGTGTGTCTAGATCAGCCTTATCGGATGAAATGGGCTTCACTTCTGATGAATTGTAGTCGATGGTCAGCATCTGATCAATAGCCTGAATGGTATGCACAGAACGCATGCGATTGGGCCAGATGACCTCAAGGGAGTCGATATCAGTACGCTGACCTAGCCCAAAGTGCAATCGATTCGGAACAGAACTCTCAAAACCTCTTGACGGATACTGTTCAGCCATCATGGTACTCCCATCAGAAAGATAAATCATGACTTTGGCTCCAATGGCAAAGCGATTTGTATCAGCCCCTTTAAGCTCAACCGCCAGAAAATGATGCCCCAATCGCTCAGAACGATTTTCATACACAAAGGCGTCCGCATCAATATTATTTACAATTAGATCAAGATCCCCATCATTATCTAAATCCCCATAGGCAGAGCCATTACTAAAGCTTGCCTCATCAAGACCCCATAGTTGGCGAACATTATCAAACGTAAAATCGCCCTTATTACGATAAACTGCATTTGGAACGGCAGAAGATGGCATCAAATCAATGAGGGCCGTAACCGCCTCTTCACCCTGTCGCATCTGTTGGCGTAGTGACTCCTCATTAGCATTATAGGTTAGGTAATCGCGATCTAAGAGATCCTTGAAAATTCCATTACTGACATAGATATCACGATATCCGTCATTATCCATATCAAATAGCAGCGAAGCCCAGCTCCACTCGGTAGCAGAAACTCCTAATTGCCTGCCCACCTCATAGAATCGATTCTCTAGATTGCGCTGTAAGACATTTCGAGAATACTGCTTGTGGTACCCCATCTCGCCTGCTAGTCGAAATTTATCCCAAGACTCAAAGACTTGTTTCGACTTTTGGCGAGATAGAGTTTCAGGTAACATCTCTGTAACCATAATATCGGGACGCAAATCATTGTCTAAATCCGCGGCATCGGCACCCATAGAACCAATCGATAAGGCGTCAAAATAGCTGTCAGAGGACTCTATAAAACCACTTCCATTCTGATTGATGTAGAGATAATCCTTTTCGAAATAATC
>JAAZVG010000013.1 GCA_018623655.1 Flavobacteriaceae bacterium | reverse complement strand
GATGGGTCATGGGAAGTCATCGAACAATTATGTGCTAAGCGCCCTGAAATAAAAGCGATCAGATTTCAAAAAAACTTTGGCAAGAGCCAGGCCCTACATGCAGGGTTTAAAGCTGCAAAGGGTGACGTAATTATTACAATGGATGCAGATCTGCAGGACAGTCCTGAAGAAATACCCGGGCTAATAGAACTGCTCCAAAAAGAGGAATTAGACCTTGTATCAGGCTGGAAGAAGAAACGCTATGATAGTCTATTGGGTAAAAACATCCCATCAAAGCTATTTAACTGGGCGGCTCGCAGAAGTTCTGGCATTAGACTGAACGACTTTAACTGTGGTCTCAAGGCCTACCGCAGCGAGGTCATAAAAAGTATAGATGTTCATGGCGAAATGCATCGATACCTACCGGTACTCGCTGCTAATGCAGGTTTTACCAGAATTAAGGAAAAAGAAGTGAAACATCAAGCCAGAAAATACGGTGAGACAAAGTTCGGTGCTGAACGCTTTATCAATGGGTTCTTAGACCTTATTACCATTGGTTTTGTTTCAAGGTTTGGGAAACGACCTATGCACTTTTTTGGCGCCATTGGCCTACTCATGTTTATCATAGGTACAGGACTTGCAATCTATCTCGGTATTGACAAATTATTTATCGAACCCAAAGGACGATTAATTACTGAACGTCCTGAGTTTTTCATTGCGCTTACAACGATGATTTTAGGAACCCAACTTTTTCTAGCCGGTTTTATCGGTGAGCTAATCATACGTTCAAAGAATCAAACGACCCGTTATCAAATAAATCAAACTATCAATCATACATCTGAATGAATTCTTTAGATAAAGCACAGCAGTGGCTCAAGAGCCCTTTTGACAAAGAAACTATAGAAGAAGTTAAACATCTTATTAACAACGATCCCGAGACGCTAAACGATAGCTTTTACACCGATTTAGCTTTTGGTACAGGCGGGATGCGAGGTATATTAGGTGCAGGCACAAATCGAATTAATAAGTATACCCTCGGAAGAGCTACGCAAGGCTTAGCCAACTTTTTAAAAGGAAAATACAGCGATATAAGGGTGGTTATCGCTTACGATTGTCGCCACGGCAGTGATACACTTTCAAGAATTGTTGCAGAAATCTTATCAGCCAACAACGTTAAAGTTTCTCTCTTTTCAGCACTTAGAACAACTCCAGAACTTTCATTTGCAGTTAGACATTTAAACGCACAAGCAGGAATTGTACTTACAGCTTCTCACAACCCACCAGAATACAATGGGTATAAAGTTTACAGCAGTGATGGTGGACAAATTGTTCCGCCCGAAGACAAGCAAATCATTGAAGCTATTAATGCGATTTCTTTCGACAAGATTAATTTCAATGCAAATACCGAACTCATTGAGTTGATTGATGAGGAGGTAGACAAAGCCTTCTTCGCAGAAAGTGTAAAGGCCGGTAGTTTTAAGGCAGCAGGAAAAGAGGATTTTAGATTAGTTTTCACCTCGATTCATGGCACCTCGATAACAGCAATACCACCTGTGCTTGAACTCGCAGGGTTCAAAAATGTTGACATCGTAAAGGAGCAAGCAGCGCCCAATGGAGATTTTCCTACGGTAAAATCTCCCAATCCAGAAGAAACAGAGGCACTTGCTATGGCTATGGATCTTGCTGAAACAAAGCAATCCGATATGGTGATTGGGACTGACCCAGATAGTGATCGACTTGGAATAGCGGTTCGAAACCCCTCTGGAGACCTTGAACTGCTCAATGGGAATCAGACCATGATTGTCATGACCGAATACCTACTTCGACTCGCAAAGAAAAAAGGCTTAAAAGGAAATGAATTTATTGCCTCTACCATTGTATCTACCCCAATGCTCAAGGAATTAGCCAAAGCATATGATGTAGACTTCAAGATATCGCTAACGGGGTTCAAATGGATTGGTAAGATGATCAAAGATTTTCCGAAGCAAGCGTTTATTGGAGGTGGAGAAGAAAGTTACGGCTTTATGGTCGGAGATTTCGTTAGAGACAAGGATGCAGTTACAGCTAGTCTTTTAGCTTCAGAAATAGGCTCGCAATTAAAAAGCGAAGGTTCTTCATTCTACAACTTACTCATCGATTGTTACCTCACCTATGGGTTTTATAAGGAGCGACTGATCTCCATTACTAAGAAAGGTCAAGAAGGGGCCAGCGAAATACGTAAGATGATGATTGATTTTGAAGCGCGCCCACCTCAAACGATCGTAGGCGAAACACTGAAATACATTGAAAACTACAACACTAGTTCGCGAATTAACCTTGAGACTGGTGAAAAAGAAATTATTAACCTTCCTACCTCAAATGTAATTATCTACGAGACCACTGAGGGTACTAGAGTTGCTGCGCGTCCGAGCGGAACAGAGCCCAAAATTAAATTTTACATCAGCACCAAAACACAATTAGAAAGTGCTGAGGTTTTCGAAAAGACCAATAAGGACATAGAGGCAAAAATTGATCAAATCATCAGTGAACTGCAATTGAATTAATGAAATCTGCCTTTCGTCATATCCTTAAATATGCAGGTCCTTACAAGCAATCGGCCTATGCCAACGTGCTTTTCAACATGGGCTACGCTCTATTTAATGTGTTGTCTATTCTAATTTTCATTCCTACCCTAGGGATTCTATTTGGCACACAGCCAGAAGTTACCGAAGCGCCGATATATGAAGGAATCAGTTCATTAAAAGGATATGTAGAGGGCAGTTTAAATTATCAGCTAACCAAAGAATCCAATGCGAATGGGCCAATAAGAGCCCTGCTGATCATTGTCGTTCTGAGTGCCATCATATTTTTTCTCAAAAACCTCTTTAGATACCTGGCACTCTACTCCCTCGCTTCACTGAGAACAGGAATGGTCAAGGACCTTCAGAATGATCTTTATGATAAACTGATCGACCTACCCATTGCTTATAGTTCTGAAAAACGAAAAGGAGATCTTTTATCTCGGATGACCTCTGATATCAAAGAAATCGAAAGCGCGATTATCAATTCTCTGGAAACCTTGGCAAGAGAGCCTCTCACAATTCTCTTTGTGGTTTTCTCTATGCTCGCCATTAGCTGGCAACTCACACTCTTTGTATTTATCTTTCTTCCCATCACAGGTTTTATTATCGCTAGAGTAGGTAAAACATTGAAGGCTAAATCATTAGAGGCGCAAAAAGAGTCAGGACTTTTTCTATCCTTTTTAGAAGAATCATTGGGTGGCTTGAAGATGATCAAAGCTTTTACCGCAGAGTCTAGTGTAAAAGCAAAATTCAACACCTCTACCCATAGGTATCGTAGTACCATGAATGCCGTTTTGCGCAGAAATGGGATGGCCTCTCCTCTAAGTGAATTCTTAGGAGTATGCGTGGTCTTATCGGTTCTATGGTACGGAGGTAGATTGGTATTAGGTTCATCATACGCTTTGAATCCGCAACAATTTTTAGGCTACATAGGACTGTTTTACACGATAATCAATCCGGTAAAATCAATTACTACCGTTAATTACAACATTAAAAAAGGAAAGGCTTCGGCAGAACGAGTTTTAGAGGTCATTCAAACTGATCAAACCATTAAAGACCCAGTAAACCCTAAACCTTTTCATTTTGAAGAGTCGATCACTTTTGATGACCTTAATTTTGCCTACCAGGAGCAAGACGTACTGAATCATCTAAACCTTACCATAAAAAAAGGTCAGATGCTTGCCCTAGTAGGGAGTTCAGGAAGTGGTAAATCAACAATCGCACAGCTCCTATTACGATTTTACGACTCTCCTTATGGAAAGTTGAAAATTGATGGTATAGCGATTCAAGATTTTACCAAAAATGAGTTAAGAAACCATATTGCCTTGGTGAGTCAAGACCCACTACTATTCAATGACACGGTAGCGAATAATATTGCGCTCTCAAATCCTGATGCAACGGAGGATCAAATCACATGGGCCGCGAAACAAGCTTATGCCCATGAATTCATTGAGGCTATGCCAGAAGGATATCAAACATCCATCGGAGATTCAGGAAACAAGTTAAGTGGCGGACAAAAACAACGCATTGCTATCGCCAGAGCGTTTTTAAAAAATGCTCCGATCCTAATACTAGACGAAGCTACCTCAGCGCTAGATACTGAAAGTGAAAAGCAAGTTCAAAAGGCGCTAGAAGCCATAAGCAAAGATCGCACAACCATTGCTATAGCTCACCGCCTATCTACTATTAGCAATGCCGACCAAATTGTTGTTCTCGATCATGGTCAGATCGTTGAAAAGGGTACTCACACTGAACTAATGGCAAAAAATGGGCTTTATGCCAAACTAGTCGCCTTACAATCCTTAGATTAAGAACCTAAAAGCTTGAGAAAGCTTTCTTATCTTCGCGAGCCTAATCACCTTCTATGCGACTGCACCGCAATCTTGTTTTTTCGGTTTTAGATGCCCTGCACCTGATTTTCAATGAAGGTCAATACGCCGACAAGGTGATTGAAAGGACATTAAAAAAAGACAAACGATGGGGTGCTCGAGATCGAGCTTTTATCGCCTCGACAACCTACGAAATTATTAGATATAAGAGACTTTACGCCGAAATTGCAGAGGTAAACGGTCATTTTTCTACTCAGAATATAAAGCGCATGTTTGCGGTTTGGACCACACTGAAAGGACTACAGATTCCTACAGATTGGCACGAATTTGAACCCATCCCAACTCGTAAGATCAAAGGCCGATTCGATGCACTCATAAAAACTAGAGCTATTAGAGAATCTATTCCCGACTGGTTAGATACGCTAGGCGAACAATCCTTAGGCAGCAAATTGTGGGAATCAGAAATTAAAGCACTTAATAAAGAAGCGGATGTGATTCTTCGAATTAACACCTTGAAAACAACTATTGAGCAGGCTGAAAAACGATTAAAAGAAGAAGGTGTAGAGACAGAGAGAATTCCTAATTTACCCGAAGCCCTTCGATTAGATGAGCGGCAGAACGTTTTTCTCACCCAAAGTTTTAAAGATGGGTGGTTCGAAATTCAAGATGGAAGTTCTCAAAAAGTTGCTCCCCTACTCGATATTCGTCCAGGGCAGCGTGTAATTGATGCCTGTGCAGGAGCTGGAGGTAAAACCTTACATTTAAGTGCACTACTTGAAAATAAGGGTCAACTTATTGCTATGGATATTCATCGGCACAAGCTGAAAAATTTAAAACTGAGAGCCCGAAGAGCCGGAGCACACAATATAGAAACTCGGCTTATCGATTCTAATAAGGTGATTAAAAAATTGCACGGATCTGCTGATCGTCTTCTTATTGATGCGCCTTGCACAGGACTGGGTGTATTAAGACGAAATCCAGATGCCAAATGGAAAATTGATAGCGATTTTCTAGATCGAATCGTTAATACCCAACAGGAAATCTTACAATCTTACTCAAGGTTGGTCAAGGTAGGTGGTAAAGTCATTTATGCGACTTGCTCCATTTTACCTCAAGAAAACGATCAACAAATAGAAAAATTCATATCCTCAGAAGCTGGAAAAAACTTTGAGATTTTAGAAAGCCATAATTTGTACGCCTCAAAAGATCATTTCGACGGATTTTTTATCGCGTTACTTGAGCGAAAAACCTAATTAAAATACCTTTGGAACTTAACCACATTCCGCTATGATTCTATTTTTCGGAACTCCATCACAATTGATTTACGCTGTACAGAGTACTGCAAACCTTGACGAGAAGACTATTGAGAAATTAGAATGGCTATTTGGCGGATTGACGCTCATTCATGAGGAGGCTATTAATGGAATCTTCATTGGCCCTAGAGCAAGCATGATTACCCCTTGGAGCACCAATGCTACAGAAATCATTGCAAATATGGGTATTGAAAGTATTCAAAGAGTCGAACAATTTAATGCGGCGGATAAGTATAGCAGTTTCGACCCTATGCTAGTGATTAAACACCAAGGATTATCGCAGGCTTTGTTCGATGTAGCAACTGAACCAGCACCTGTCGAGGCCATCAATGATATCGCGGCTTATAATCAATCAGAAGGTTTAGCTTTAAGCGATGATGAAGTTGCCTATTTAGAAGGTTTAAGTAAACGATTAGAGCGCCCACTTACTGATTCAGAGGTATTTGGTTTTTCTCAAGTAAATTCTGAACATTGCCGTCATAAAATTTTTAATGGGATTTTCGAAATCGATGGTAAGACCATGCCGAATTCACTATTTGGGATGATAAAGCGAACCTCAAAAGAAAGTCCTGAAAATATCGTCTCGGCATATAAGGATAATGTTGCCTTCATTAAAGGCCCAGAAATTACTCAATTCGCTCCTTTACGAGCCGATCAGCCTTCAACTTATCAAGAAAAAATACATCAAAGTGTATTGTCTCTAAAGGCCGAAACACACAACTTTCCGACCACTGTAGAGCCTTTCAATGGCGCTGCGACCGGTTCAGGTGGTGAAATTCGAGATCGTCTTGCCGGCGGCACGGGTTCGATTCCCCTTGCAGGCACCGCTGTTTACATGACAAGCTATGCACGTCATCGTGAGGAAGAACTGGGGTGGGAAACACATCCTGAAGCTAGAAAATGGCTCTACCAAACCCCTTTAGATATTTTAATCAAAGCTTCAAACGGAGCCTCTGATTTTGGAAATAAATTTGGTCAACCGTTAATCGTTGGCTCACTGCTTACTTTCGAACATCAGGAAACTGAAGAAGGTAAAGACCCTAGAACGCTTGCTTTCGACAAGGTGATTATGTTGGCAGGAGGAATCGGTTACACCAATGCAGAATACGCGCAAAAAAACAAACCTTCAAAAAAGGATAAGGTGGTCATCTTGGGTGGTGACAATTATCGGATTGGAATGGGAGGGGCAGCGGTATCAAGTGCTGATACAGGAGCCTTTGGTAGTGCTATCGAACTTAATGCAGTACAGCGCTCGAATCCAGAAATGCAGAAAAGAGCGGCAAATGCCATCAGGGGACTTATTGAGAGTGGTGAAAATCCGATTGTTTCGATTCACGATCACGGAGCAGGAGGACATTTAAATTGTCTATCAGAACTTGTTGAAGAAACCGGTGGTAAAATTGAAATCGATGCCTTACCCGTTGGTGACCCTACCCTATCTTTCAAAGAACTCATAGGTAACGAGTCACAAGAGCGAATGGGGCTTGTAATTGAACCAAAAGATGCTGAACTAGTTCGCAAGGTGGCTAAAAGAGAACGTGCCCCATACTTTGAGGTAGGAGAAATTACTGGAGACATGCGTTTTGTGGTGTCCTCCTCTAGCAAAGAGGAAAAAGCCCTTGATCTTGACCTTATCGACCTTTTTGGAAATGCTCCTAAAATGGTTCTCAATGACACAGATACTCAGAGAGACTATGCTTCGATCGATTTCGAATTAGAACATTTCCACGATGATTTAGAGGCTGTTCTTCGTCTCGAGGCTGTAGCTTGTAAAGACTGGCTAACCAACAAAGTAGATCGTTGTGTCGGAGGTAAAGTAGCTAAGCAGCAATGTGTAGGTAGCCTCCAACTACCACTACAAAATTATGGTATCTCAGCTCTAGACTACAAAAGCAAAAATGGAATTGCTACATCGATTGGCCATAGCCCTATCAGTGGTCTTATTGATCCAGTAGCAGGAAGTAAAAATAGTATTGCAGAAGCGCTTACAAATATCGTTTTCGCACCTCTTGAGGATGGACTTAAATCGGTTTCCTTATCGGCGAATTGGATGTGGCCTTGTAATAACGAAGGTGAAAACGCAAGACTCTACAAAGCAGTAGAGGCCGCATCTAACTTTGCAGTTGCCCTGGGAATCAATATCCCTACCGGTAAAGATTCGCTTTCAATGAAGCAGAAGTATGCCGAACAGGAAGTTTTATCTCCAGGTACCGTGATTATTTCGGCTGCAGGCCATTGCAATGACTTCACAAAAGCGGTAGAGCCTGTTTTCAAACCAGGAAAAGGAAAATTGTACTACATCAATCTATCCGCAGATTCATTTAAACTCGGTGGTTCTTCATTTGCACAGACGAAGAATAAAATAGGTAACGCTGCACCAAACATATTAAACGATCAGGCATTTAAAGAAACCTTTGATTGGATTCAAAATCAAATTAAAGTCGGAAATATAGTGGCTGGTCACGATGTTGCTTCAGGTGGTTTAATTACAACACTACTTGAAGGTTGTTTCGCTGAAACACAATTAGGTGCTGAAGTAGACTTGACCACTTTAAGCGATCAGTCTCTTATTGAAGTATTGTTTTCAGAAAATGTAGGAGTGATTTTACAATCTGCTGATGAAAGCTTTAGTGAGCTTGCAAAACAGTGTCCACTGCCCTGTATCGAGATAGGGATAGTGAATAAAGAAGCTCGTGTAAAAATCAACTATCACCACGTTGAAATCAGCTTAGAAATTGAGCGACTAAGATCGGTTTGGTTCGAGACTTCTTACTTATTTGACAAACATCAAACAGCTAATAGCCTAGCAGAGGTTCGTTATCACAACTTAGGCAAGCAATCTTTGCAGTATGTTTTTCCTGAGAACTACCAGCGTGATGCCTTCGCTATCGAAGGAAAGCGCCCTGTTGCGGCAATCCTTCGAGAGAAAGGAAGTAATTCAGAGCGTGAAATGGCCAATGCACTTTATTTGGCCGGATTTGAGGTACGTGATGTGCATATGACCGACCTGATGAGTGGAAGAGAAACGCTTGAAGACGTTCACTTCCTTGGTGCCGTCGGAGGATTTTCAAACTCAGATGTACTTGGATCGGCAAAAGGTTGGGCTGGTGCCATTAAATACAATGAAAAGGCGAAAAAGGCTATTGACAACTTTTTTGCAAGAAAAGACACGCTCTCTGTAGGAATTTGCAACGGATGCCAATTATTCATGGAGCTTGAACTCCTTTATCCCGAGCACAAAACACACGGCAAGATGGTACATAACGACTCTCACAAGCACGAGAGTAATTTCACCTCAGTTACCGTGGAACCCAATCATTCGATAATGCTTTCTTCACTTGTAGGAAGCACTCTTGGGGTATGGATTTCTCATGGTGAAGGTAAATTCTCTCTACCAGAAGCTAGAGAGAACTACAATATTGTAGGAACATATGGGTATAGTAGCTATCCAGCTAATCCGAATGGAAGCGATTATAACGTTGCCATGCTCTGCGACTCATCAGGACGGCATCTGGCTACCATGCCACATATAGAACGTTCGCTCTTTGCCTGGAACTGGCCTTATTATCCTGAAAATAACGACCATTTTAGTCCATGGATTGAAGCATTCATTAATGCTCGAAAATGGATTTTAAATTGTTAAGATTATCCCGTATTTTGGATGTCCTAACAATTTACTAACATGAAAACGGTAACACGTCTCTTTGATTTCGCTTATTATCATTTAGAGAATCACCCTTTAGAAAAGCTATTTTCCACCAAAAAGGACGGGGAATGGCGAAGTATCAGCTCACAAGAGTTTATCGATACCGCTAATGCCATAAGCAGAGCGCTCATTGACATGGGAGTTGAAGCCAATGATAAGATTGGCCTTATCTCGATGACCAATCGCACCGAGTGGTGTTTAATGGACCTTGCGGTTCTACAAATCGGAGCGCAAACCGTGCCGATATACCCTACCATTTCAGAAGAAGATTATGCCTATATATTGAATCACAGCGAAGCGAGCTATTGTTTTGTGTCTTGTGAAGAAGTTTATCATAAGCTAGAATCAATAAAGGACCAGGTTAATGGACTTAAAGAAGTATTTAGCTTCGACCAAATCGCAGGTTGTAAGAACTTCGAAGAGCTTCCAACCCTGGGTGCTTCACTTAATAATCAAGAAAAAGTTGAGGCGCGAAAAGAAGCTGTTCAGCCTAAACAATTAGCAACCCTTATTTATACATCAGGTACCACCGGAAAACCAAAAGGTGTAATGCTTTCACATCACAATATTGTGAGTAATGTCCTATCAGCTCGATCTAGAGTGCCTTTTGACAAGGAAGCCACTGCCTTAAGCTTTTTGCCACTATGCCATATTTTCGAGAGAGTGATCATTTATATTTATCAATACTGTGGAGTGACCGTTTATTTTGGTGAGGGTCTTGATAAAATCAGTGACAATATCAAAGAAGTAAAACCTTCAGTGATGACCGTTGTGCCTCGACTTCTCGAAAAAGTATACGATAAAATCGTGGGCAAAGGAAAAGAGCTGACAGGGATCAAAAAATCCTTGTTCTTTTGGGCATTAGAATTAGGACTGAAGTTCGAACCCTATAACCGATCCTCCCTTTACAATTTCAAATTGAAACTTGCCAGAAAACTGATTTTCTCGAAATGGCAAGAAGCTCTTGGTGGTAATTTAGAACTCATGGTTTCTGGTAGTGCGGCTTTACAACCTCGACTGACGAGAGTATTCGGCGCGGCTGGTATTCCTGTTATGGAGGGTTACGGTCTTACAGAAACCTCTCCTGTAATAACAGTAAACGATCAGCGCGATGGCAATTGGCGCATAGGTACTGTCGGAAGAAAAATTGATGGAATTGAAGTTAAAATTGCAGAAGACGGTGAGATCCTATGTAAAGGGCCTAACGTGATGATGGGTTATTATAAAGATGAGAAAAAGACAAACGAGGTGATTAAAGATGACTTCTTTCACACGGGAGATATTGGAGAATTTGACAGCGATGGTTTTTTACGCATTACCGATCGTAAAAAGGAAATGTTCAAAACCTCAGGGGGTAAGTACGTTGCTCCTCAACTTTTAGAGAATCGATGTAAACAATCGCTATTTATCGAACAGATCATGGTGGTAGGCGAAGGTGAAAAAATGCCCGCAGCTTTAATTCAAATGAATTTCGATTTTATTAAAGATTGGGCAGATAAAAAGGGTATCTCGTTAGAAGCGAATCGTTCAGAATGGGCAAAAAACCCTAAAGTCATCGACCGTATCAGTAAAGAAATTGAAGAGGCTAATGACGGTTTTGCAAAATGGGAAAAAATCAAGCAATTCAGACTTACTCCAGAAGAGTGGAGTATCGATGCAGGACACCTTACGCCTACCATGAAACTTCGCAGAAAAGAAGTTAAAACCAAATATTTAGATTTATATGAATCTATTTACCGAGAATCGTAAATCATTGAAATTAAATTACTTACAGGCCTTTTACTATTAAAAGGCCTTTTTTTATTTCTTTACAATTTATTATGCATGCATAATAAATTAATGTATCTTAGAGCTTATGAAGATTACAAAACCTCTTATTGATCACTCCCTCAGAGCAACATGGCAAGCCGTTTCAAAAATGTATAGCGAGGTTGCTCGACAATATGGAATAACAATGGCTTTAGGATTAACATTACTTAATATAGATCCTAAAAACGGGACAGCCTCTACCGCTTTAGGTCCTATTATGGGAATGGAACCGACTTCCTTATCTCGCTTATTAAATTCCTTAGAAGAGTTGCATCTCATAGAACGTAAGCCAAACCCTCAAGACGGTCGCGGTGTTATCGTTCATATTACAGCAGACGGACTAACCAAAAGAGACTTTATTAAAGAACATGTTTACACGTTTAATCAGGCCGTATCCGATAAAATATCACAAAGAGATCTACTAGGTTATTACAACACCATTGATGCTATAAACTCGACGAGCTCTGAACAACTCTTTGACTTTCAACAAATTTCTAATGAGATCCTATGAAAAGAAATATTGAAAAAGTAGCCGTTTTAGGCTCAGGAATTATGGGCAGTGGAATTGCTGCTCATCTCGCTGGTATTGGCTTGAATGTACTCTTATTAGATATCAGCCCTAAAGAACTCAATGAAGCCGAAAAAGCTAAGGGATTACGCCTTGACCACCCCAGTGTACAGAAAAGAATCGTGAATGATTCTTTGACAAGATCGCTTAAATCGAAGCCCTCTCCCATCTATAACACCTCATTTGCTAATCGAATTAAAACAGGAACTTTTAAAAATGATTTACATCATATTGCCGATGTAGATTGGATTATTGAAGTTGTAGTTGAACGTCTCGATATTAAAAAGCAAGTTTTTGAATCGGTTGAAAAACACCGAAAACCAGGAACACTTATAAGTTCAAATACTTCAGGAATCCCAATCCATCTGATGGCCGAGGGTCGCAGTGAAGATTTTCAACAACATTTTTTAGGAACTCATTTTTTTAACCCCGCGAGATATCTACGCTTATTAGAACTTATCCCAGGGCCTAAAACCAATCAAGAAACCATTAAATTCTTCGAATATTTTGGAAGAAAATTTCTAGGAAAATCAGTTGTTGTAGCAAAAGACACTCCTGCTTTTATAGGAAACCGAATTGGAATCTTTAGTATTCAGAGTCTTTTTCACCGAATAAAAGACCTTGGAATGACCATTGAAGAAGTAGACAAGCTTACTGGCCCTGTCATCGGAAGACAAAAGTCGGCTACATTCAGAACGGTTGATGTAGTTGGGCTTGATACTTTAGTTCATGTCGCTAACGGAATCAAAGAGCACTGTAAAGAAGATGAAAGACACGAGCTCTTTAGCCTTCCTGATTTCATTGAATCGATGATGAAGGCTAACAGACTCGGATCAAAAACAGGGGAAGGTTTTTATAAAAAAATCAAGAAAGATGGAAAATCTGAAATTCTAAGTTTAGACTTAACCACAGGTGAATACCGTAAAGCTAAAAAGGCAAAATTTGCCACCTTAGAGAAAACCAAGAAAATAAGCAATGTAGCAGATCGCTTCCCCATATTGGTTTCGGGAACAGACAAAGCAGGTGATTTCTATCGCTTGGCGTTTGCCGATCTATTTGCCTATGTATCGAATCGAATGGGAGAAATTACAGATGCTATCTACAAGATCGACGATGCGATGAAGGCAGGATTTGGATGGGAGCACGGACCTTTCGAAATATGGGATGCCATAGGATTACATGAAGGACTCGAACTGGTTAAAAAACAAAATCTTCAGCTCCCAGATTGGATTGAAGAACTAGCGGCTAATCAAAAATCCTTTTATAAAGTCGTCGAGGGCAAAACCCACTACTACGATACCGTTCTTAAGAGCTATCAAAATATACCCGGAAGAGAAGGGTTTATTCTCCTAAACAATGTCAGAGAAAAGCAAACGGTATACTCAAATAAAGACTTTAGTTTAATCGATCTTGGAGAGGGTATCCTATGCGCTGAGTTTCAATCTAAAATGAATACGATTGGAGCAGAGGTTTTAGCTGGGCTCAATAAAGCTGTTGACATCGCAGAAGAAAGTTTTGACGGTCTTGTAGTGGGTAACCAAGGTGCCAATTTCTCAGTGGGTGCAAATCTCGGAATGATTTTTATGCTAGCCGTCGAACAAGAATATGATGAGCTAAATCAAGCGATTGCGTATTTCCAAAACACCATGATGCGAATGAGGTATAGCAGTATACCGGTCGTTTCTGCTCCTCACGGGATGTGTTTAGGTGGTGGATGTGAGCTTAGTCTTCACGCGGATAAGATAGTTGCTGCAGCAGAAACTTATATCGGTCTTGTCGAATTTGGCGTAGGAGTAATTCCTGGAGGTGGAGGAACCAAGGAAATGACCTTAAGGGCCTCTGATGCTTTCAAGAAAAACGATATAGAACTTAATATTCTTCGCGAACACTTCTTGACCATAGCCATGGCTAAAGTTTCCACCTCAGGTCATGAAGCCTTTGATCTAGGACTCTTTGAAAAGTCTAAGGACATCATTGTCGTTAATCGAGATGAACAATTATCAATTGCAAAATCGTATGCAAAAATCTTAGCCGATGCGGGATACGTAAAACCCATCGAGAGAACAGATATAAAAGTGTTGGGTAAACAGGCCCTCGGAATGTTTATGGTAGGAACCGATGCGATGAAAGCGGGAAATTATATCTCAGAATACGATCTTCTTATGGCTGACAAATTAGCTTACGTCATGTCTGGAGGAGACCTTTCAGCGGCTACAACCGTAAGCGAGAGGTATTTACTTGACATCGAGAGAGAAGCTTTTCTGTCGCTATGTGGTCAAAGAAAAACGCTAGAGAGAATTCAACATATGCTAACTACGGGTAAACCCTTAAGAAATTAAACATCATGCAAGCAGCTTATATAGTTAAGGCCTATCGCACCGCTGTAGGTAAAGCACCAAAAGGAGTTTTCAGGTTCAAACGACCCGATGAATTAGCCGGAGAAACCATCGATTATTTGTTAAATCAGGTTCCTGAACTAAATCGAACGAGAATTGACGATGTAATCGTGGGTAATGCAATGCCCGAAGCGGAACAAGGCTTAAACGTGGCGCGTCTTATTTCTTTAATGGGAATTAAAAATGAAGATGTTCCAGGAGTTACAGTCAATCGGTACTGCGCCTCTGGCCTAGAAACTATCGCAATGGCTTCGGCTAAAATTCAAATCGGTGCTGCGGATTGCATCATTGCTGGAGGAACCGAAAGTATGAGTTTTATTCCGATGGGTGGATACAAACCGGTACCCGATTACCAATTAGCAAAGGAGGGTAAAGCAGATTACTATTGGAATATGGGACTCACTGCTGAGGAGGTTGCTAAGCAATTCGAAGTAAGTCGAGAAGATCAAGATACCTTTGCTTTTGATTCCCACCAAAAGGCATTAAAGGCATTAAAAGAGAATCGATTTAAGGACCAAATCGTTCCCATTACAGTAGAAGAAATCTATCTGGATGAAAAAGAAAAACGCGCCAGTCGATCTTACGTAGTCGATACCGACGAAGGACCGCGTGCCGATACTAGTCAGGAAAAACTTGCAAAACTAAGACCCGTATTTGCCAATGGGGGTTCAGTAACTGCGGGAAATGCCTCTCAAATGAGTGACGGTGCGGCATTTGTTTTAATCATGAGTGAGACAATGGTTAAAGAACTAAACCTCAAACCTATCGCACGATTAGCGGGATATGCTACAACTGGGGTGCCACCAAGAATTATGGGTATTGGACCCGTCAAAGCCGTACCTAAAGCATTGGAAATGGCGGGAATCGAACAAAATCAACTTGAACTTATTGAACTTAACGAGGCATTTGCTTCTCAGTCCCTAGCAGTGATTCGAGAACTAGATTTAGACCCTAATCGAGTAAATGTTAACGGGGGAGCTATTGCGCTTGGTCATCCACTGGGCTGTACAGGTGCCAAACTTTCAGTTCAACTTTTTGATGAAATGAGAAAGAGAAAATTAAATAACAAATACGGAGTGGTTACCATGTGTGTAGGAACAGGACAGGGTGCCGCAGGTATTTTTGAGTTTATCGCTTAAACAGATTTATTATGGAAACAACCACTGATACGGTAATTAGAGGAGGACAATTTATTGTTAAAACCCCTGACCCATCATCCATCTTCACCCTTGAAGATTTATCTGAAGAACAACGAATGATGCGCGAGAGCACCAAGGAGTTTGTAGAAAGAGAATTATGGGCTAATTGGGAACGATTTGAAAAAAAAGACTACGAATTTACCAAGCTATGCATGCAAAAGGCTGGTGAATTGGGACTTTTAAGTATTGCTGTTCCCGAGTCTTATGGTGGTATGGGTATGGGATTTGTATCGACCATGCTAGTATGTGATTATATATCAGGAGTTACAGGCTCTTTTAGTACTGCTTTTGGAGCGCATACAGGTATTGGTACAATGCCCATTACACTCTACGGAAACGAAGAACAAAAACAGAAATATGTTCCTAAACTTGCCTCTGGAGAGTGGTTCGGAGCTTATTGTCTTACCGAGCCAGGTGCAGGATCTGATGCCAATTCAGGTAAGACAAAGGCAGTAATTTCCGAGGATGGAACTCATTATCTGATTACGGGTCAGAAAATGTGGATCTCAAATGCGGGATTTGCTAGCTTATTTATTGTTTTTGCTCGAATTGAAGATGATAAAAACATCACAGGTTTTATCGTTGAAAATGATCCATCTAACGGTATTAGTTTCGGAGAAGAAGAACACAAATTAGGAATTCATTCTTCTTCAACTAGACAGGTCTTTTTTAACGAGACAAAAGTCCCCATTGAAAATATGCTTTCAGAGCGTGGTAATGGTTTTAAAATAGCAATGAATGCGCTCAATGTAGGACGAATTAAATTAGCGGCAGCTTGTATTGATGCTCAAAGAAATGTCATTCGAGAGGCCGTCAAATACGCCAAAGAAAGGGTACAGTTCGGCACTCCTATCGCAGACTTTGGGGCCATTAAAGAAAAACTAGCGATAATGGCTACCAATTGCTATGCCGATGAATCAGCTGCATACCGCGCTGCCAAAGATATTGAAAACAGCGTGTCTAATCGAATAACTAAGGGTTCTACCCATCAAGAGGCCGAACTGAAAGGAGTTGAAGAATTCGCCATTGAATGTTCGATTTTAAAAGTAATTGTCTCAGAGCACATTCAAAGTTGTTCTGATGAAGGAATTCAAATCTTTGGAGGTATGGGCTTTAGTGCTGATGCTCCAATGGAATCAGCTTGGAGAGATGCTAGGATCTCAAGAATTTATGAAGGAACTAATGAGATTAACCGGATGCTTTCGGTAGGAATGCTCATTAAGAAAGCAATGAAAGGTCACGTAGACTTATTGGGTCCCGCATATGCGGTAAAAGAAGAGCTGATGGGGATACCTAGCTTTGAAGTTCCTGATTTTAGCGAACCGTTGAGTCAAGAAGTAGATCTAATTAAGCGCCTCAAGAAAGTGTTTTTGATGGTGGCTGGCGCCGCGGTTGAAAAATTCGGAACCGAATTAGAGTCAAATCAGATGCTCCTGCTTTGCGCTGCGGACATCCTTATTGAAATCTATCAAAGTGAATCGGTTGTTTACCGCACACTTAAAAATATTGAACGTTTTGGAGTAAAAAGTCAAGAGGTTCAAATCGCTATGGCTCAATTGTACGTCTTTAATGCTACCGAACACATCGAGCGAAGAGCAAAAGAAGGAATCGCTTCGATTTCTGAAGGAGACGAGCAACGCGGAATGTTGATGGGTCTCAAACGCTTTACCAAGTATCAAAACTTACCTAATATTGTAGGTATAAAAGAATGTATCGCAGAGTCAGTTAAGCATGCTGACGGATACGTATTTGATTCAATAAGCAATGAACACTAATTATTCTGATTTCGAAAAATTATATTCTGCAAAGGGGTTTCATGAAAATGGAACCCTTTTACTTTCTGAGCTAACCAACTACTTAAAGAAGACTGCCGAGTCAACATCGCCTGCCTTATCTTTTATCGAACCCGAAGAAATGCTTCGTTATTGGCAATCTTGGAATGATAACACTAGACATCTAAGTGAATCCGAAAGGATACAAAAATTCTGTACTGATCTACTGAGCTACACGAATCATCTTCAAAACCCAAAATATATTGGTCATCAGGTGAGTGCTCCACTTCCGATTGCTAGTTTAATGATGCTTATCGGTGGAATCTCTAATAATGGCAGTGCCGTTTACGAGATGGGGATGGCTCCTACCGCTATGGAACGAGTTGTTACTGACAAACTCTGTACAAAGTTTGGATGGGATTCGAATTCTGGTGGGTTTTTAACCTCAGGAGGTACCCTTGCAAACTTAACCTCCCTGCTTGCAGCACGAAAATTCAAAGCCACAGAAGATATCTGGAATGAAGGAATGCAGAAACCATTAGCTATTTTAGTTTCTTCACAAGCGCATTACTGTGTAGATAGAGCAGCGCGAATCATGGGGTTAGGTGCTGACGGTATTATATCCATTGAAGTAAATGAAAACTTCTGTGCTGACGAAAGCGCTATTGAAAAAGCTTATCAATCTGCATTAGTAAAGGGTCGGGAGGTCATCGCTGTGGTGGGAAGTGCACCATCTACCTCAACAGGAAATTACGATAATTTAGATGCACTGGGTAGATTTGCCAATGACAAGGGCATATGGTTTCACATCGATGCAGCCCACGGTGGAGCAGCTATTTTTTCTGGTAAGTATAAATATTTATTAAAGGGATCTGAAAGAGCGGATAGTATTATCATAGACGGACATAAGATGATGCTCATGCCAGCACTTTCCACTGCTGTTTTATTTAAAAACAAGAACCACGCGTATGAGAATTTCAATCAGAGGGCCGCATACCTGCTCGAAGACTCTGTTGAAGAAGATTGGTACAACGGAGCAAAGAAAACCTTTGAATGCACTAAGACAATGATGGTACTACCCTGGTTTATACTACTTAATCTTTACGGCGAGTCTCTTTTTGAAACCTACATCGATAGACAGTACGATCTCGCTAGAGCTTTTGCTGAAGAAATTAATCGCGCGGAAGACTTCGAAACCCCTGCACGTATCGATTCCAATATCGTTTGTTTTAGATATCAATTCAATGAAAATATTAATGCCCAAAATCAGCAATTGAGAAGTTATCTTTTAAAGCATAGCGATTATTATATAGTGCAAACTCATTTAGATGGTTCTCATTATCTTAGGGTAAGTTTAATGAATCCATTAACTGAATTAAATCATCTCAGCCAATTACTAGATGAGATAAGGCAGGTGGTCAATAACCAAAAACACTTATCGAATTTATCCTTATGAAAAAGATTCTTTTTACTTTTTTAAGTGTCGCGACCCTCACCCTTAGCGCTCAGACCGATGAACACCTATACGCCATCAGTGAATCAATTTCTGCTGAACGCATTAAGTCAGACATTAAAACCTTAACCGAATTTGGTACAAGACATACACTTAGTGATACGATTTCAAAAAAACGAG
>JAAZVG010000093.1 GCA_018623655.1 Flavobacteriaceae bacterium | reverse complement strand
CCTCCTAATACTAGACCAGCTTCAAAGGTTTCAAGCAACTCATAGTCGTATCTAGCGCGCTTATTTTTAATGGATACCGTATTCTGGCTCATAAACTAATTTCGTTGAACAGCAGTTTGAAAGAGATGTTCAATGTAGGTTGCAGTATTCTTGGCATATTTATCGTCTTTGGTAATCAGACTTTGTGTAACACCACCTTGAAGAAGCGCAAAGAGTTGCTTGGCAAACACTGTAGGCGGTAGACTCAAATAAAACTCTCCGTTTTCTTGTCCCAAACTAAGAACTCTAGTGAAAATTTCTTCAATACGCGCAATGGTTTGGTTTACAAGGGACTGAATATCTGGAACAACTGCACTTTGAACGCCAAAACTTACAATAGGACATGAACCCAACTTTCTTGCAAAATCTGGATAGGTTTTATAAAAACCTAAAAGCTTTCGAATCGCCAACTGGGCCGATTGCTGGGTGTCAATGTGTGATTTCAATGTCGTTATTAGTATTTCAGAGGTGTAATGGTATACCTGCTTGGCTAAATCCTCTTTATCCTTGAAGTTTCCATAAATCGCACCTTTAGTCAGTCCCGTTGCATTAGTAAGCATGCTTAGACTTGTAGCTTCATAACCGTGCTTTAAAAAAAGAACTGCCGAAGTTTCTATAATAAATGCTTTTGTTTTCTCCGCTTTAGTCATCCTATTTTTCAATGAGGATGCCTAATGTACAAAATACTAATCGGTATTTATCTTTCTTAAGACTACATTTTCGTCAAAGGCGTCAACAAGTATGACATCATCACTGCTTACTTCTCCTGATAGTAACTTTTTTGAAAGCTCATTGACTACCATTCGCTGAATGACCCTTTTGATAGGACGTGCTCCGAAATCTGGATCAAAGCCGATTCTGGCAATAGCTTCAATAGCTTCATCACTAACCTCGAGAGTGATTTCTTTTGTTTCTATCTTTTCGATTACTCTATCGAGTTGAATTCTTACAATCGATTGAATAGCCTCTGCTGATAGTGGTCTAAAGGTGACTATTTCGTCTATTCGATTGATAAACTCTGGTCTCAGGTGTTTTTTGAGTGCAGCAATAATCTCTTTTTCAATGGATTCAATTTTTGATGGTGAGTTTGGTTCTGAAGTATTCCACAGATGACTTCCGAAATTACTAGTCATAATAATCACGGTATTTTTAAAGTCCACTACTCGACCTTGACCATCGGTTAATCTGCCATCATCTAATACATGAAGAAGTGTATTAAACACCTCAGGGTGTGCCTTTTCGATTTCATCTAGTAGTATTACCGAGTAGGGTTTTCTGCGCACAGATTCGGTTAGTTGCCCTCCTTCTTCGTATCCAACATATCCTGGAGGCGCACCGACTAATCGGCTTATACTATGTTTTTCGCTGTACTCACTCATATCAATACGAGTCATAGCGCTAGGGTCATTAAATAGAAATTCGGTAACCGTTTTAGCTAGTTCTGTTTTACCGACCCCAGTGGTTCCTAAAAAGAGGAAACTTCCAATGGGTTTATTTTCGTCTTGTAGTCCAGAACGACTTCTTCTAATGGCGTCCGAAATTGCTTCTATAGCATGGTCTTGACCAATTAGGTTCTTTTTTAATTCCTCTTCTAAATTTAAAAGCTTTTCTCTTTCAGAAGTAACGAGACTTTGAATCGGTATGCCTGTCCATTTGGCAACAACCTCTGCGATATCCTCAGAGGTCACCTCTTCTTTGATTAATTGATTATTTCTTTCAATATTTTGCTCTTCCAAATCTTTAAGAATTTCTTCTTTTTCTTTGATTTTACCATAACGTATTTCAGCTACCTTGCCATAATCTCCGTTTCGTTCAGCTCTTTCAGCTTCTAGTTTCAATTCTTCAATTTGATTCTTGGTCTTTTGTAAATCGTCAATCACTCTGCGTTCTGATTCCCATATACTGAAAAGACGATTTCGCTTTTCCTTCAATTCTGCTAAGTCGAGATGAATTGATTTTGATTTTTCTTGATCTCCCTCTCGTTTAATTGCTTCAAGCTCAATTTCGAGTTGCATGATTTTTCGATCGAGGATATCGAGTTCTTCAGGTTTTGAATTGATTTCTATTCTAAGCTTAGACGCTGCTTCATCCATAAGGTCAATAGCTTTGTCTGGTAAGAAACGACTAGGGATATAACGTTGGGAAAGAATCACCGAACTAATTACCGCTTCATCCTTAATTCTTACTTTATGATGAGCTTCGTATTTTTCTTTTAGTCCTCTAAGGATAGAAATGGCACTTTCGGTATCAGGCTCATCAACATGCACCTTTTGAAATCTTCGTTCCAACGCTTTGTCTTTTTCGAAGTGTTTCTGGTATTCATCTAATGTTGTTGCCCCAATCGTTCTTAGTTCTCCTCTAGAAAGAGCGGGCTTGAGGATATTTGCTGCATCCATAGCACCTGAACCGCCTCCTGCGCCTACCAAGGTGTGGATTTCATCGATAAAAAGTATGATTTGACCTTCAGATTCTCCAACTTCTTTTACAACAGTCTTAAGTCGTTCCTCGAATTCACCTTTGTATTTCGCCCCAGCTAGTAGTAGTCCCATATCAAGGCTGTAGATTTTTTTATCCTTTAAGTTTTCTGGAACATCTCGGGCTACAATACGCTGTGCTAAGCCTTCGATAATTGCAGTTTTACCCACTCCAGGCTCTCCGACTAATACAGGATTATTCTTGCTTCTTCTCGATAAGATTTGCAATACTCTGCGTATTTCATCATCTCTTCCGATAACCGGGTCAAGTTTTCCGCTATCAGCCAATTGATTTAAATTTTTCGCATATCGAGACAAATGCGTATTCTCTGCATTATGAGAGTTCGTAGGATTCTGCGTTTCGTTGATTCGCTCTTCTGTGATTCCTGCATCCTTCATAATAGAAGAAGCTTTACCTCCTTTTGATCGAAGCGCTATGACTAAATGTTTAAGTGTTGCAATCTCGAGACCTTCCTTTCTCGCTCTTCCGAGTGCACTGGTCAAAACAGTAGCTGAGGCACTACTCATTACTAAATTTGATCCATTGTCTTTTCATAAATGATTAAGACTTGCATCGATGGCTTTTTGAAACTGCTCAAATTGAGATTTTGATCCTGTCCAGTATTCGAATTCACTTGTATTTTTATTACAGCTTGCCTTAAGCAAATGAAGGGGTTCTACTGAAGTATGGTCTAAGCTTTCGGCTATTATTTGGGCTTCTCCAATGCTTTCTTGAACCTTTTGACTAAATGCGTTTATATCAATCATATTCGTTTTTAAACTACTAAGGTCAAACAGTAAGCCAAATTGAAAATCAAATGCAATACTGACATTATGTCTTATATTATAAGAAAATAGATGACAATACGGCAGTTAATAATCTATATGATTTCTGTTAAAAACTGTCACTGTCCAAAAGGGTTTAAAGTATTCACTGTTGTATTTTTGCTAAAAATTTATACCATGCAGCGTGATCAACCCATTTTTGATTTAATACAGAAAGAGCAGTCAAGACAATTACGAGGTATCGAACTTATTGCTTCTGAAAACTTCACTTCACCTGCTGTGATGGAGGCAGCAGGATCTATTTTGACCAACAAGTATGCTGAAGGTTACCCTGGTAAGCGTTATTACGGGGGATGTGAGGTTGTAGATCAAATTGAAAATCTTGCTATTGAGCGCGCAAAGGAGTTATTTGGTGCCGCATATGTTAATGTTCAGCCGCATTCAGGTTCTCAGGCTAATGCCTCGGTGTTTCATGCGTGTCTATCGCCTGGTGACAAGATTCTAGGGTTTGATTTATCACATGGTGGTCACCTTACGCATGGTTCTCCGGTAAACTTTTCAGGTAGATTGTATCATCCTTCTTTTTATGGTGTTGACCGCGAAACAGGGTTGTTAGATTATGATGCTATCGAAGCTATTGCGGTTAAGGAATCCCCTAAGATGATCATAGCAGGGGCGTCTGCTTATTCCCGTGATATTGATTTTGCTCGTTTTAGAGCGATTGCTGATAAGGTTGGAGCGCTTTTATTAGCGGATATTTCTCATCCCTCAGGACTTATTGCCAAAGGGATACTAAATGATCCATTACCACATTGTCACGTAGTTACTACTACGACTCATAAAACCCTGAGAGGCCCTCGTGGCGGGATGATTATGATGGGTGAGGATTTTGACAATCCTTTTGGAATTAAACTTAAAGATGGCAGTTTACGCAAAATGTCTGCACTTCTTGATCTTGCTGTTTTCCCTGGTAATCAAGGGGGACCATTAGAACATGTTATTGCAGCTAAGGCAGTTGCCTACGGGGAGGCGTTAACCGATAATTTCTTGCACTACATGGTAAACGTTAAGAAAAACGCGGCTGCTTTGGGAAGTGCGATGGTTGGTCAAGGATACCAGATTATCTCTGGAGGTACCGATAATCACATGATTCTTATCGATCTCAGAAATAAAGATGTAACCGGTAAGGATGCTGAAAAGGCCCTTGAAAAGGCAGATATTACGGCCAATAAAAATATGGTGCCTTTTGATGATAAGTCTCCATTTGTGACCTCAGGTATTCGATTAGGAACGCCAGCGATAACAACAAGAGGGCTCGGCGAGGCCGAGATGGGTCAGGTAGCCAAACTTATCGACAGAGTGCTCAGAGATGTTACAAATGAAACTGAAATAGCTGCTGTTCGAAAAGAGGTAAATGAGTTAATGCAGAATAGACCGTTATTTAATTTCTAGCGGACTAAAATCAATCCGAAGCTCGAATAACGTGTTCCAATTCTTACCTGTAACGAAGAAGGTTTCTCGCTCTTTGTGATAGGCAATTCCATTTAAAACAGAATTGAGAGGATCAAAAAAGGCGTCTTTTTTGATTCGTTCTTTTAATGAACTAAGGTCAATAACACCCACAATTGCCCCGGTGTTTTTGTCAATCACCATTACATTGTCCTTCTGATAGACATTACTTAAAATAAAATCACCGAACAGTTCAAGCTCATTGGCGTTTTTGAAATAAGACTTTTGAGAGCTTATAGTTAGGTAGTCGATTTCAGAGCCATCCGTCTGAGACAGTCTCCATATAAATTCAGATCCGTCGCTCTTATAGATAAAATTTTCATCATGAGTGAGTCCCCAGCCCTCCATGGATCCTCTATACTCGAATGATTGGATAGAATCGAAGTTCTTCTTATTTCGTATGGTGCCATACCCGTTTTGCCAGGTGAGATGAAATAGTTTATCGTTAACAACTGTCAATCCTTCTCCAAAAATTTCTTTACCAAGGGCTTTGGTATTGTCAACTGTCCCGGTAAAGGGGTTGTAGCGAACAATAAATGATTTACCTAACCCTCCAGTGCTTTCATAGAGCCAATCCCCGTCAAACTCTAAGCCTTGAGTGTAGTAGTCAGTCGAGTGTTCATAAGTAGTTACGAGTTCAGTCTCAATTTTTATCGGTTTGTCACGAGCGTAAACCGAAAGTGTTAAAGACATTTGCTCCATTTTATCATTGTAAGAGAATCGTGTGGTAACTTTTTGTTTACCAATAGAAATACGATCAGGAAGTTTTAGCTGCCCGTTTGAATAGTCAAGTTTTTGGTTGTCAATTGAAAATGATACCGATTCGGGATCAATTCTTGAATCAACAGAGATCTTGATACTAGCTCCTGGGTAAATCTGCTGTCCTTTTTGAATACTCACTTGAGGTAACCTTTCGATTTTTGAAGCGCACCCAGTAAGTAAAAAGGTGAGAACTAGTAACAGAGGATGAATCCTTAAATGTGCCTTCATAAAGTGAAAATACGCTAATGCGAAAATTGTGACAAATAGAAATAGGTTTATCTTTGTCTTGGCAAGCGCTGCACGACCAGCTCCTGCAGAATCCCCCAGGGTGGGAACACAGCAAGGGTATGTGGTTGTAGCGGTGCGATGTAGTTGCTTGCCTTTTTTCTTTTCTTATGGCACAAGTTGCATTAATTACTGGAGCTTCTTCTGGAATTGGTAAGTCAATCGCCGAACATCTTTCGAATAAAGGTTTTATCGT
>JAAZVG010000092.1 GCA_018623655.1 Flavobacteriaceae bacterium | reverse complement strand
GCTCCACGGCATTGAGGTCATTAACCTCGGAGCCTACGCAGAAGAATCCTTAGGTATCGCCTTAGAAGAAGACTTAACAATCATGGCTACCTCAGATGTTCACGACCTCATCGAATGGGATTATGCCAACAAAGGATTACAAAGACCTGTAACACTAGTCTTCACCGAGGAGCGATCAATCGCATCTCTTAAGGAAGCCTTATTCGCAAAGCGTACCGTTGCGGCGTATAATAATCTCCTGGTCGGTCGAGAAGAATTTCTACTACCCCTACTAAAAGCAAGTATTGGTATCGAAGTTGTTGGTTATGTAGCTGATACTAAACTATTAGAGATTACACTTACTAACCACTGTAGTAGCGACCTACTTTTAGAAAACGTTAGTACTTTCACTTTCTATGAGAATTCTCCAGTATTCATTTTAGAAGCAGGAAGCCAAAAAAGGCTTCAGATAAAGACCATTGAAAGAATCTCTGAAGTGAATCTATCCTTTAAAGCTCTGGGCGCTTATACTGCACCAAAAACGCATCCCACGGTAAGCTTTACCCTAAATATCGAGAAGTAATTCTAGGCGATTTTCTATCTTTGTGCCCTTAGAGAATATGTTCTTTTTCTTATTGGGGCCGATTTGGATTTGACAGCAAGATCAATCAAATCGTAAGCATGTCGAGCTATGGAGTTAATGCTCGTAAATCTCTACTTCATCTTTTTAAATGGCGAAAATAATTACGCTTTAGCTGCCTAATAATCTGAATTACAGTAGGATTTGGCCTAGTCCCGCAAGGCGGGAGAGCTGAATGTCTCTAGAAAGCCCTTGTTGGCGGCGTTCTTTAAAGAGGCACCATTAAAGTCAACATCGAGTAGTTCCTGCTTCGAGAGCTATTCCAAATAAAGAAGCTAAGGGGATAATAGGTTGTCGTTGATCAGTTATTCTTCGAAAATCAAACAACGTCTAAGCATGTAGAAAGCGTTTTTATTGCTTGTTTGGACGAGGGTTCGAGTCCCTCCGGCTCCACAATTCCTGCTACCGCACCACCTCGCTGCTCACTATAAAAGATCCACAGGACCTTTTACAACCATTCGCACGTCTCCGGATCCACAGGATATATCCAAGTTTTAAAAGTTCGTTTGATGGTATTCATCCTCTGAAAACCTTTATGCAATTCTTTCTGATCCACCGAGCCAGGATAGAAAGTGATGGGCTCGATGCATAGCATTTCTGGGACTTCTGTCCAGCACATAAAGTGATTGAAACCTTCTGTCTCAATAGCTATTGACTTCTCGTTCTTCAAAATGAGCCGTGTCGAATGAGCAATTTCATAGGCTTTTGAACCCACATCTAAAACATTCTGTATGGTGTGTGTCTGTTGATCAACGATAAGTTCGGCTTTATAATCGGGGTTAATCTTAAAGGCGGGATGGTACCCGAGCATAAAAGGCATTTCCTTGTCTGCCTCGATTTCAAAAGTAATTTCGAGACCTTCTTCATTGAAACCAAAAGACTTGATAAAAGTAAAATCAAAAGGCCAGAACTGAACAGTCTCTGGCGAATTCTCGGGATACTTTGAATTGGTTAGCGCTGTGAATGCTGTGTAATTTTTAACCCATCTCGATAGCTCTATTTCAGTGGTTATAAGTTTATAGGGGAACTCCCTTAACAGACCATGCTGATCGAGTACAACTTTAGAATCATTCACCTGGACACGATAATTAGCCTTGGCAGTTGGTCCGATTATTGGAAACATTTCAGTATCTGAATTGGGCCACCCGGATGCTCTTTGATGAATGAATTCAAACCCGTCAATGGTGTAACTCGCAATTTTTCCAGAATCAATCTGAACACAGTGCTTGACACCGCCAATAATCCGTTCAATTTTCTCCATTATATGCGTAGTAGATGAATCGGATTTAACCTTCGAAGGGCTTTAGAACTCAACTGAATTACTACCCATCCGATAGATAAAAAGAGTATTAGATAAATAAGGGTATCGACTACACTTAATTCAAAAGGGATGTAGGTAATATAATATTCCTCGGGATTTCGAAATTTCAAAATCTTAAAGTGATTCTGTACTAGAATCAAAATCCATGAAGCAAACGTCCCATAAAAGGCCCCTACCAATACGAAATAACTGCCCAATTGACTGAAAAGAGTTCTCAATTGAGATTGACTTGCACCCATACTGATCAGTAATCCTAAACTTGTTCGCCGTTCTATAATTTGGCTGATAAGGGTAGTGACAAGCGCAAAGAAAGCTACTCCTAAAACAACGACTAAAATAATTATGATGTTTAAATCAAATAATTCAATCCACTGGTAAAGGTCTGGATACTGATCG
Organism: Flavobacteriaceae bacterium; assembly: GCA_018623655.1. Taxonomy (GTDB): domain Bacteria; phylum Bacteroidota; class Bacteroidia; order Flavobacteriales; family Flavobacteriaceae; genus UBA3478. Next base: position 3,718 of record JAAZVG010000092.1, on the reverse strand, counting down.
GCTAAAAACGATGTTTCATAAAAATCTAATAACCTAGGATTCAATGATCCTAAAAGGATTTCGGCATCTTGGCCGTCACTAGCGTAAGCAGAATACTCAGATACTAATTCATCTTTAATTATACCCTTCAAATCACTCTGCGAGGTGAATACTAAAGACTCATCATAAACCGGGAAATCAGTCTGAAAGGTGGCTGAAAGCTTGAATTTTCGTTGTTTAGGAGCTCCCGAGCCTGAGTTGAAAAGAAGAAAAAAATCATTTCCTATTTCTAAACCAGATTCATTTGCAATAGTTTCAGAGAGAATCGCCGTTAATTGTGAAGAATTACTTGAGGCCGGTAAAGCGCCTCGAACAAGGTAATCAGTAAGTAAAAAATCTAAATCTTTAGAAGAAATACCTTTTACCTGAACCCCTTTTACCTTTTTCGAAGAACGTAACACAGCTATGGTGTTTACTTTTTCAATGACTCTAGAAAATTTAGAAGCATCTAGGTCAGGGGAAGAAATAGATTCAGTAATTATTTCGGTAGGATAAGGCGTAAGTAATAAGTCGCCCTCAAAGTGTCTTATTTTTTGATGAATGGCTTGCTGCAATCCTTGTCCGGCAGCTATTGACATAAAGCTAATAAAGACTCCCAATGCAATCGCTAAAACAGCAAATTTTGCGCTACCTTTCGGAAAGAACCATCCCGATTCCTGCAACCAACGATGAGTTATAAAGCGCTGAAAAGTCTTATTAGATCTAGAAGTCATCGTATCAAAAGTACGCTTTTGGTACTGATAATTATAGCGGGGTGTTTACCAACCAAAGCCCAATCTTTAGAAAAAAACCTAGTTGTTGGGGCTGAAAGAATAGACCAATACATAGAGCAACTTCAAAATAAAAATATCGCCATCGTTGCTAATGCAACATCTGTGGTAAGAAAAAGCGATAGAAATAGTTTTACGCATCTAGTCGATACGCTACTCAGTAGAAAGATAGCCGTGTCTAAAATATTTAGTCCTGAACACGGATTTCGAACGACAGCTGACGCAGGTGAGAAAGTGAGTTCAAGTATCGATCCAAAAACGGGAATCGAAATCGTTTCCTTATACGGGAAACATAGAAAACCGGTGAAAGAAGACCTAAACAATGTAGACCTCATCCTATTCGACATTCAAGATGTTGGGGTACGATTTTACACCTATATCGCCACCCTTCAATATGTTATGGAAGCGGCAGCGGATTATGCTATTCCAATGATTGTTCTAGATAGACCTAATCCCAATGGAGACATTGTCGATGGACCAGTAATGGAGAAAGAAAACACAAGCTTTCTTGGACTTCAACCGATTCCTCTAGTTTACGGGTTAACCATTGGAGAATATGCAAATTTGTTAAATGAGGAGAACTGGTTAGAAACAGAAAAGTCGCTAGATATAGAAGTCATTCAGATGGAAAATTATGATCGAACGCACCGATACCATCTACCCATTAAGCCATCGCCAAACCTACCCAATGCCCAATCAATTGCGCTTTATCCCTCGCTAGGATTATTCGAAGGCACTCATATTAATGCTGGGAGAGGAACTCCGCAACCCTTTCAACGATATGGTTCAAAAGATCTTGACCCAACGGTTTTTGGCTTTTATTATGATGTAATCTCTACCCCTGGGGCTAAATACCCAAAGCAATTAGGAGAACGATGCTACGGAGAAGATTTGAGCCAGGTAGAAGTTGTTAAAAAGGTAAGCCTTCAGTGGCTACTTAAAGCGTATCACCATCACAAAGGGTCTTTTTTTAAGAGTCAGTCATTTAAACGTCACAGTGGCCAATCGGCTTTAGAGGGTATGATACAATCGGGATTCACAGAAAGCCAAATCAGAGCAACCTGGGAAAACAATCTCGAGGCCTTCAAAGTGATTCGTTCTCGCCATATAATGTATCCATAGGTAACTTATCTTTGCAGCATGAATTCAGAAATGCTGCCCGTAATGGAATCCTTCTATACCATCCAGGGTGAGGGTAAATTTCAAGGATCTGCAGCCTACTTTATTCGCTTGGGCGGTTGTGATGTCGAGTGTCATTGGTGTGACGTAAAAGAAAGTTGGCCGATAGATGCACATCCGAAATATGCGATTCAGGATTTGATCGCTGAGATCCCCCAGCAATGTCCAATTGTTATTATTACTGGTGGAGAACCGCTAATGCACTCCCTAGATCAATTAACGAATCATCTCAAAGATTCAGGATTTAGAACGCATATTGAAACTTCTGGAGCACATCCTGTTTCAGGAAGTTGGGACTGGTTCTGCTTATCTCCAAAAAAATTCAAGGCACCTAACCAGGAGTCTTATGAGCTAGCCGACGAATTGAAAGTGATTATCTACAATAAACACGATTTCGAATTTGCTATTGATGAGGCTTCAAAGGTGAATGAAAATTGCCAATTACTGATGCAACCAGAATGGAGTGTTAGAGAAAAAATGATGCCACTCATGGTTGATTTTGTCAAGAATAATCCAAAGTGGAAAATTACACTTCAAACCCATAAGTACCTGAATGTTCCCTAAGGAGTAATTCTTGCCAAGTAGTGGTTATTCTCTGCTTCAAAGATTCGCTCGCATTTAAACCCGAGGGTAACGCAAACCTTTAGAAGTTCTTCGAAGGAAACAAAAAGCCAATCAAATTGTGATCGAGACTCCTGGTAGTTTATCGAATAGGTAAGGTCTCCATAATAAGCTGTCGCAGGCATCCAAACTCCTCCATCATCTTCCTCTTCGAATAAATAATTGATATCACTAGAGTCTGCTATGATTGACCCCCCTGACAATAAGTATTTAGAAAGGTGAAGCAGAAAATCAGGTAGTTTTTGAAGTGACCCTGCTAAACCTAAGCCATTCATAAGAAGTAGAATGGAGTCAAATTTTCGATCACAAAAGTAATCTTGCCAAGTGCTCACCTTAACATTTTGCACTCCTCTCTTCTTGGCGATTTCGATAGATATTGGCGAGGAATCAATTCCAAAGCAATCGAGTGAATTTAATTCGAGAAGATGACTCCCCACTCCACAACCGATCTCAAGAACCGCCCCCTTACTCACCTCTAAAGCCTTTATCTCTAACGGTGGCATTTCGCCCCGTGATCGAAATAGATAATAAACAGGAATTTCATCCTCATCGCCAAGAGAAGAGCGAGTTTCAATGATCAGATTTTTATTTTTAGTAATGAAATAATCTCGAGCAGCAGTTCCAAAAACATCATCCATATTGCAAAGTTGGTCTATTTTTGACAATCCATGAAGACACCGTCCTTAGATCAATTAAAATCGTTAGCAAAAGATCGAGCTAAAGCTCATTCTACCTATCTTAAAAAACTATCAAAAAAACCTCCAAAAGATCTCGACTACCGAGTTCAAGAAATTCACGACCAAGTATTCGAAGAAGTAGATTGTCTCAGTTGCGCGAATTGCTGTAAAACTACGGGGCCGCTATTCACATCAGCCGACATACAACGAATTTCTAAACACTTCAAAATGAAGGAGGCTACTTTTACAGACACCTATCTTCGTCTTGATGAGGATAACGACTGGGTTTTAAAAGAATTGCCTTGTCCGTTCTTAGCCCATGATAACTATTGTAATATTTATGATGTTCGACCAAAAGCATGTCGCGAATATCCTCATACCGATCGTAAGAAATTTCACCAGATAAGATCTTTGACGCTCAAAAACACATCT
>JAAZVG010000091.1 GCA_018623655.1 Flavobacteriaceae bacterium | reverse complement strand
TCCTGCCTATACAATTCACAAGAAGATTTTTTTTCCTAAATCAGTAAGAGGAAAGGGAATTCAGTTCACTTTGGCCCCAAACAAGCATACCCGAACCCTTTTTATTGTAGATGAAGTGTCTATGTTGTCAGATGACCATGGAGAACGAGTGTCTTCTTCGAGTGATTCCTTGCTCGAGAGCTTGCTTAAATATGTTTACAGTGGAAAGAGTTGTTCTCTTTTACTTATCGGAGACACTGCTCAATTACCACCTGTTCAATCTGAAGAAAGCGTTGCTTTAAATGATGATTATATCGGTATGCGTGCAATGAAGGAGGTTTATTCGGCAACACTAACCGATGTTGTAAGGCAAGAACAGGATAGCGGGGTTTTATTTAATGCCACCCATTTACGATCGCAATTAGGACAAACCTATTTCAATAATTTAAAATTAGAATTAGATCGTTTTGACGATGTGATACGACCCCTTAGTGGAGCTGATATGCTAGAAGCTTTAGAGGATGCTTATCGTGAGGTTGGGATTAGTGATACGACAATAATAGTAAGGTCAAATAAAAGAGCGAATCTTTACAATCAAAATATCCGATCGCGAGTTTTGCTACTCGAAGAGTCGCTTTCTCCTGGTGACCAGCTTATGGTGGTTAAGAATAATTACTTCTGGATCGACAGTTCTAGTTCTGCCTCATTTATTGCTAATGGGGATTTAATCGAAGTACTGCGTATTTATAAATTTTATGAGAGATACGATTTTCAATTTGCTAAAGTAGAAGTTAAAATGGTTGATTATCCCGATATGCCTTCCTTCGATACGGTTTTACTTTTGGATACTTTAACCAGTGATAGCCCTTCGCTTACTTATGATGAGTCGAACACACTCTATCAAAAGGTGTCCGAAGACTTTACTCACCTTCGCTCTCAGTATAAACGTTATATGGGGGTTAAAACAAACCCTGAGTTTAATGCTCTTCAAGTTAAATTTTCTTATGCTATGACTTGCCATAAGGCACAAGGAGGACAGTGGTCGCGTGTGTTTGTTGAGCAACCTTATGCACCTGATGGATTTGATGAGGATCATTTACGATGGCTATATACTGCCTTCACTCGGGCTACTGAAAAGCTTTTTTTAATCGGTTTTGAAAATCGTTACTTTGAAGAATAATTCACTAGTATGAAAGTTGTTGCTATGATTCCGGCTCGTTTAGCCTCCTCAAGGTTACCAGAAAAAATGATTCAAGATTTGTGTGGTTTGCCGGTCATTTTACGAACCTTTGAATCAGTAAGGGCTACACAACTTTTTGAAGAAGTTATTGTAGTCACAGACAGCAAGAAAATTGCAACTTTAACCGAAGGACATGGAGCCAAGACGATTCTAAGTGATACCGAGCATGAAACAGGTAGTGATCGAATCGCAGAAGCAGCAAAAAAGGTTGATGCAGACATTATTATTAATGTTCAGGGCGATGAACCTTTTATAGATAAAAATTCGCTGAGTGCTCTTATTCATTGCTTCAAAGAAGATGTGGAGCGGCTTATCGATTTAGCTTCTTTGATGGTGGCTATTACTGAAGATGAACAACTTATAAACCCTAATGTTGTAAAAGTAGTTACTGATCTGAAAGGTAAAGCGCTTTATTTTTCTCGATCTACTATTCCATTCAACAGAGATGCTAATCATTTAATGAATTGTTTTAAGCACAAGGGGGTATACGCCTTTCGAAAATCTGCGCTATTGGCTTTTCCAAAGTTGTCGATGGGTCCTTTAGAGCGTGTTGAGAAGATTGAAGCGATTCGTTATTTAGAACATGGCAAGCGATTGCAGATGATCGAAACCACAGTGGATGCTCCCGGAATCGATACTCAAGAAGATCTAGATAAGGCGATAGCGAATTTTAAAAAAATGAATTCATGAATTTTGATACGATAAAGACAATCGCATTCGACGCAGATGACACTCTCTGGGTGAATGAAACCTACTTTAGAGAAACCGAGGAACGATTCGCTTCTTTACTAGAGTCCTACGAAACCAAGAATAAGGTAGATCAAGAACTATTCAAGAAGGAAATGCAGAATTTGCCGGTTTATGGATACGGCATTAAGGGGTTCATGTTGTCTATGATTGAGTTGGCCTTAGAACTTTCAAATGGGTCGGTTTCTTCTAAAGTGCTGCAAGAAATTCTTATGATGGGGAAGGAAATGATAGCGCATCCAGTTGAACTTTTACCCCATATCAAAGAAGTACTCGAAAGCTTATCAAAAAAGTACCGCCTGATTGTACTTACCAAAGGAGATTTACTTGATCAGGAACGAAAATTAGAGTCTTCAGGACTGAGTAAATATTTTCATCATGTAGAAGTGATGAGTGATAAAACCCCTGAAAAATACAAGGACCTTTTAGATCATCTTCAGATCAAAATTTCTGAATTTCTGATGGTCGGAAATAGCTTAAAATCTGACGTTTTACCACTTATAGAAATAGGTGCACAAGCAGTTCACATTCCTTTTCATACTACTTGGGCCCATGAAGAAGTGTCTCGGGAGCGGGCTAATGAGGCAGAATTCCTTACTCTTTCAGATGCAAAAGAACTACTTCAGGTGCTTTCTATTCCTTCATAGTGTGATATACATTCTGAACATCGTCGTCTTCCTCGATTTTTTCAAGTAGTTTTTCGATGTCAGCTACCTGCTCATCAGAAAGTTCTTTTGTGACCTGAGGTATGCGTTCGAATCCGGATGATTTTATCTCAATTTCGCGAAGCTCTAACTCTTTTTGAAGGGTGCCGAAGGCCTCGAAAGGCGCGTAGATCACGAGTGAGTCTTCGTCGTGAAATACCTCTTCAACACCGTGGTCGATTAAATCGAGTTCTAATTCTTCGGGATCAATCCCCTCTGCTGAAATTTGGAAGTTACAAGTATGATCAAACATAAATTCAACTGAGCCTGAGGTTCCAAGACTACCATTACATTTATTAAAATAGCTTCGAATATTTGCAACGGTTCTGGTTGAATTATCAGTGGCTGTTTCGATTAGTACTGCGATACCGTGAGGACCATATCCTTCGTATAAGATCTCTTTAAAATCACCTAGGTTTTTATCTGTTGCACGTTTTATCGCTCGTTCTACATTATCCTTAGGCATATTAGCTGCCTTGGCATTTTGTATCACCGCACGAAGTTTCGCATTACTATCTGGATCAGGTCCTCCTTCTTTCACAGCAATCACGATATCTTTTCCTATTCGAGTAAAGGCTTTAGACATTGCTGCCCATCGTTTCATTTTTCTCGCCTTTCTAAATTCAAATGCTCTTCCCATTTCGGTGATTTTAATACGGAAGCAAAAGTAATAAAATTGCCTATCGTTTAAATAGGGTGGTGATGTCTGATCACATCGCTAACCTCGAATTGAAGATACTTAGGAAGGGGCCTATCTTTAGCTATAAGTGCTGAGTAACGAATGTCATTGGTGGTATAGACCCTTTTCAAGGTCGGATGAAAATTACCCAGCTGATCAATTAAGCTTCGTATAAAATCTTCGTGTAGACAAAGATCTCTGCTGCCTAGATGAAGTATTCCCTTTTTGTTTCTATTGATGAGATAGTGAATTTGCTGGGTTAATTTATCGGCATAAGTCACATTCAATGATAAATTCGGAAATACCTCTATCGCTTCTCCTTGCTTTATTTGAGTTCTTAATTCTTGTAATCGCGGAGATTGATTCCCATAGATCATCGGCACACGTAGAATAGTCCATTTGCCTCTGGGTAAATTCATTAGTCTATTTTCAATCTGTATCTGATATTTTCCTTGCGGACTCACCGAAAGGGTTTTATCATTTTCGTAATTGGGAAATTGAGTGTAAGCATCGAAAACATTAGCAGAGCTCATAAAGATGATTTGAGCCTTATGATGGGTTAACCACTCGATGATATGCTTATGAATTACCACTAAATGCGCGTAAGGTCCTCTTAATAGCGATATAATTTGAGTAGGATTGATTTCATCGAGAATAGGCACAATATCATCTTCACTAGCATCAAAGGCAAAAAACCGATGATTGTCTTCAAAACTCTGATTATGGCAAAAGGTAGCGTAGGTATCGATGTACGGACTTAATTCTTTGTAGAGTTTGTGACCAATAAATCCACTCCCTCCTAAAATTAATATCCGATGTTTCTTCATTAAATCTTGTAAAAGGGCAGTTTAACAACTTCAGCTTTCAAAGACTTATTTCTTACTTGAATAAAGATTTTCGAGCCAATAGTCGCCTTATGAGAAGTTACATAACCAAGACCTATACCGTATCCTAACGAAGGCGAACTAGTGCCAGAAGTTACTCGCCCGATATTTGTGCTTTCTTCATCACAGATTTCATAGCCCTGTCTTGGGATTCCTTTATCAACCATTTTAAAACCGACCAAGCGATGAGCTACCCCTTGTTCCATGTCTTTTTCTATCTGTGCTTTGTTGATGAAGTCATGATTGAATTTAGTTACCCAACCTAGACCGGCCTCGATCGGATGCGTAGTTTCATCAATATCATTACCATAGAGACAGTATCCCATTTCTAGACGTAAAGTGTCTCTAGCTGCAAGCCCAATTGGTTTAATTCCTGCTTCATTGATGAGGTCCCAAAGAATATCGATCGTTTCATTTTTACAATAAATTTCAAAGCCTCCAGATCCAGTGTAACCCGTTGCCGAGATAATCAGTTCATCAATGCCTGAGAGAGACCCCTCGATAAAATGATAAAAAGGAATGCTTCCTAGATCATGTGTGGTAAAGGATTGCAGTATTTCGGCTGCCTTGGGTCCTTGAGCCGCTAAAAGTGAATAGTTGTCAGACTCATTTTTAAGTGTAGCACCGATAGACATATTTTCCTTGCTGAGGTGAGCCCAGTCTTTTTCAATGTTTGAGGCATTAACTACTAACATGAACTTTTCTTCACCCATTTTGTAGACGATTAGATCGTCAATAATTCCATCACTATAATTCGGAAAGTAATTGTACTGAGCAGCTCCTTCTTTGAGCTTTGCGGTGTCATTACTACAAACTCGATTTAGTAACTCCTGAGCTTTTGGGCCCTCTATAAAGAATTCACCCATATGCGACACGTCAAATACTCCAGCCTTTTCTCTTACTGCCTTGTGTTCTAATTGAATACCTTCATAAGATACAGGCATTTGAAAGCCAGCGAATTCAACCATTTTGGCGCCTAATGCCACATGCTTGTCGTAAAGTGCAGTTTTCTTCATCACTAAATTTTGATCTAAAATTAGCGATTAATTACTGCTTAATAAGTCTTTAAGATCAGTATATGATTCTATTTTTTTTGAGACTTTTGGTAGTGAACGCATTCGCTTTACGCTCTTAGGTTCTGCTACATTGACATCAATCGCTTTTTTTACTGCGCTATCGAACTTGACCGGATGCGCCGTTTCAAGAAAAACTCCAACTTCTGAAGAGAAGTCAATAGAATCGGATTTTATTCCTAAGTACCCAACAGCTCCGTGGGGATCAGCGATATATCCATGCTCCCGGAATAGATCTTTCATTGCCTCAAGCGTTTGGGAATCGTCAAAACGATATGCCTTTATAATACGCTCTAGTTCCTGCTTTTTAAATAATTCTTCGATGCGAACAAAGTTAGAAGGATCACTCACGTCCATCGCGTTAGAAAGGGTAGGAGTTGTAGGTTTTGGTGCATAAACCTTGCTTTCTAGATAGCGTACCACGGTATCATTAACATTAGTTGCAGCAATAAAACGCTCTAGAGGTAAACCAATTTCCTTTGCCATCATCCCTGCGCATATATTACCAAAATTCCCAGAAGGAACTGAAAAAACTGGTGTTCTCTGATCTCCTAGTTTTCTTAGGTTTTGATAGGCAGCAAAATAATAGAGCATTTGCGGTAACCAGCGCGCCACGTTAATACTATTTGCAGAGGTAAGCCTTCTGTGACTGATAAGATCCTTATCAACGAAAGCAGATTTTACGTAAGACTGACAGTCGTCAAAACTTCCTTTAACTTCAAGTGCTGTAATATTCTGACCTAAAGTTGTCATTTGAAGTTCTTGTACCTCAC
>JAAZVG010000090.1 GCA_018623655.1 Flavobacteriaceae bacterium | reverse complement strand
ACCATTGGTGTGGCTAAGGCAATTACTACAAAAGCCGCCGAACTCACGTAAGAAATGAGCACTCCTCGCTCTAGGTCTAAACCAAAAACACGAACCGTTTCTACGTCATAAAGCCGAAACAAAGCACCGTAAAAAATGGGGAATACTGCTGAAGAAATAACTAAACTATATACCGAGTTTGCCCAGTCATAAAAAGCCCAGGCATTCAACATCTTTCGCGATCCTTTTTCTAACTCAATTCTTTTCATTTTTGTTGCTTTTGGATTTTAAAAAGTACAACACTTTTTCAAAAATTAAGGTTTGGCCCGAATTTTGAATTCAAAGTATATAAAAGATACTTTAATGAAAAAAGCGATTTTATACTCCTTTTTAGCTCTTGTATTACTGAACTCGTGTAGTGGTCCTGAAGGTCCTGAAGGCCCACAAGGTCCTGAAGGAATATCTGTTTTTAGTAATGTTCTAGAAGTTTCGGTAGACTTTCGTGAATCCAACAACTATGAGGTTCTGCTCGATTTTCCTTCAGACTGGATCGTTTATGAGGCTGATCTCGTAATGGTTTATCTTTCTTATGAAACGATCAGTGATTCAAGTGGTCCTATAAATGTTTGGAGAGCCCTTCCACAAACCCTGCTAACTAACGAAGGATTATTACAATATAATTTCGATCACACTTACAAAGACATCAGACTCTTTATGCAAGCTGATTATGATCTCAATTTAACTACCGCGGCAGATCGCGAAAACCAAGTCTTTAAGATTGCTGTTATTCCTGCTCAATACAGTGACTTACTTCCGCATCTTGAAGAATTATCTGAATTTGATTTTGACTACTTCAGTTCGAACTAAACGTTAGCAAATCCGCAACACAGATAGTAACTTAGCATAAAAACACGCTATGAAAAATTACTTTTCTCTCCTATTTCTTTTCTCTTGCTTCTTCACTTTTGGTCAAGAAAATGAAAAACAACCCGTTTTCCCTGTGGTGAAAACAGATAAAGAATGGAAAGAGCAACTAAACGGCATGGAATATTATGTTCTTAGAAGATCGGGCACCGAATATGCGTTTAGCAGCGCTTTGAATGATGAAAAACGAAAGGGAATTTATCGATGCGCGGGTTGCGATGCACCCCTTTTTCGATCAGAAAACAAATATAACTCTGGCAGTGGATGGCCCTCTTTTGACAGGCCACATTCAGAGAAAGCAATCTTCTATGCCGTAGACTACGAAATTGGTGTGGCGCGAACTGAAGAACGCTGTGCAAATTGCGGTAGCCACCTTGGACACGTTTTCGAAGACGGACCCAGGGAAACAACAGGGCTTCGACACTGTATCAATGGTGTAGCGCTAAAGTTTGTTCCTGATGAAAAATAATCTTAAGGAGAGCGAGTGGAGGGAACAATTAGGTGACAAAACCTTTCATGTAATGAGAAAAGGAGGCACCGAAGCACCTTTCACAGGACTATATACCGATTCTTATGAAGAGGGCGATTATCATTGCAAAGCTTGCGGAACACTCCTATTCAAATCAACTCATAAATTCCATAGTGGGTGCGGTTGGCCAGCCTTCGATACTGCAGAGGCCGGGGCGATTAGCTATCTAAGAGACAAAAGCTTTGGTATGATTCGAGTCGAGACGCGTTGTTCAAATTGTGATAGTCACTTAGGACATGTCTTCGAGGATGGCCCTACAGAAACAACAGGTAAGCGATACTGCATCAACTCAATTTGTCTCGAGTTTAAACCCAAATCTTAGGTCGATAATTTAGAGTTATTCCTTACTTTTGAGGCCAATTAAAAACGGCTTTTACCATGCAAAATTTTGATCTGATTGTATTAGGAAGTGGACCAGGGGGTTACGTCACAGCAATACGCGCCTCTCAGTTAGGACTTAAAACAGCCATCGTTGAGAAAGAAAACCTCGGAGGTGTTTGTTTGAATTGGGGATGTATTCCTACCAAAGCGCTACTTAAATCAGCTCAAGTTTTTGAATATTTAAATCACGCATCCGATTACGGCCTTTCTGCAGAGAATGTTTCTTACGATTTCGACAAGGTAATTGGGAGATCTCGTGGAGTAGCAGAATCGATGAGTAAAGGAGTTCAATTTCTGATGAAAAAGAACAACATCGAAGTAATTAATGGTTACGGAAGTTTACTTCCTGGCAAACAAGTAAAAGTTACCAGCACTGATAAAGTATCAACCATCTCTGCCACCAATATTGTCATTGCGACCGGAGCTCGTAGCCGTGAATTACCTAGCCTGCCTCAGGATGGTGTAAAGGTCATCGGGTACCGCGAAGCGATGACTTTAAAGTCACAACCAAAGAAGCTCGTTGTGGTAGGTAGTGGAGCTATCGGTATCGAATTCGCTTACTTCTACAACAGTATGGGTACAGAGGTTACTGTGGTTGAATATCAGCCAAATATTGTCCCAGTAGAAGACGAAGAAATTTCAAAACAATTAGAACGAAATTTCAAGAAAGCCGGAATTAATATCTTAACCTCTGCTGAAGTTACTTCAGTAGATACTAGTGGTGAAGGTGTTAAGGCTACCGTTAAAACCGCAAAAGGAGAACAAGTCATTGAAGCAGATATTGTACTATCAGCTGTTGGGATTAAATCAAATATTGAAAATATCGGTCTTGAAGATGTTGGGATCATCACAGATCGCGACAAGATATTAGTAAATGAATTCTACCAAACAAATATCCCGGGTTACTATGCTATTGGTGATGTAACTCCTGGGCAAGCATTAGCTCACGTTGCTTCTGCAGAAGGAATTCTTTGTGTAGAGAAAATAGCAGGTATGAACGTTGAACCGATAGATTATGGAAATATCCCCGGTTGTACCTATTGCAGTCCAGAGATTGCCTCTGTTGGTATGACCGAAAAGCAGGCCAAAGAAAAAGGGTTTGATATCAAAGTAGGAAAATTCCCATTCTCAGCGAGTGGTAAGGCAAAGGCGAGCGGTAATTCTGACGGATTCGTTAAAGTTATTTTTGACACTAAATACGGAGAATGGCTAGGTTGTCATATGATTGGAGCTGGAGTTACCGATATGATTGCAGAAGCCGTAGTCGCACGAAAGCTAGAGACTACTGGGCATGAAATTCTTAAAGCGGTTCATCCTCACCCAACAATGAGTGAGGCTGTGATGGAGGCCGTTGCTGCAGCATACGACGAGGTTATTCACCTCTAGACAGAATCGATTCAATAGCGAGTCGATAGCTATCTAAACCACATCCAATAATTATTCCCGCGGCCTTGGCAGCAATAAAAGATTGGTGTCTGAAAGGTTCACGAGCATAAGTATTCGAAATATGCACCTCAATTACGGGCGTAGATATACCTGCTACAGCATCACCTATTCCAACTGAAGTATGTGTATATGCACCAGCGTTAAGCACGATTCCATCGTATTCAAAACCACACTCGTGTAATTTGTTGACAATTTCTCCCTCTATATTCGATTGAAAATAGATCAGTTCGTGACTGTCAAATCGAGTTTGGAGTTCTTTGAAGTAATCAACAAAAGTAGTCGAACCGTAAATCTCTGGCTCTCTTTTACCTAATAAGTTTAGGTTCGGACCATTTATAACTGCTATCTTCATAACGCTAAAATAGAAGGTTTTCGTGAACTGGGAACAGGCCATAGAAGAATACATTACCTATTTAAAATTAGAAAGAGGTTCAAGTAGAGCCACTATAAGTAGTTACACCTACGATTTAAATCGATTAAGCATAGCCTTACAAAACAACGGAATTAAAAAACCAAGCCTTACTCAATTAGAAAATTTACGAGAATCTTTAACATCATTATCTAAAGAGTTAAGTGCAAGATCACTGGCTCGCCTGGTATCTTCTTCAAAAGGATTTTTTAGCTATCTAACTGCCGAAAAATATCTCGAAATCAATCCTTCAGAACAAATCGAGGCACCTAAACTTGCAAGAAAAATTCCAATCTTCTTAACAACCGATGAGGTTCAAGAGTTTTTAGGCGCAATCGACTTGTCGCATCCCCAAGGTAGGCGCAATCTTGCTATTTTTGAATTGCTATATGCTTGCGGACTTAGAGTATCAGAGATTCTTCAATTACGTCTCTCAGACCTGTTTTTAAGTGAAGGATTTATTCGTGTGATCGGAAAGGGCCAAAAAACGAGACTAGTACCCATAGGTCCTTATTCAATAAAACGATTAGAAAGTTACATGGACAATCGGGTTTCGGAATACCAACCTCAACCCACTTATGAGGATATTTTATTCTTAAACCGGCGAGGAAAGTCACTCACAAGAGCCATGATTTTTACACTCACTAAACAAATCGCAGAAAAAACGAGAATACGCAAAGAGATCAGCCCTCACACCTTTAGACATTGCTTTGCTACTCATTTGTTAGAAAATGGAGCTGATTTACGTGCTATCCAATTAATGCTGGGCCACGAAAGTATTACTACAACAGAAATCTATTTGCATAGCTCTGTAGAAAAACTTCGTGATACGATCGAAAAACTACATCCACGCTCTGATTTCAAAGCATAAAAATTCTCATTAAATTCAATCCTTCTAAATCACAAGACATGATAAAACTTAAACTAACACTTGCAACGCTTTTCCTATGCGGCATAGCTTTGGCGCAGAAAACATCTCAAGTATTTGAATCAATAGAAGCCAATTTGAGTGACTATGAAAGCATTGCTCTTGAAATTTGGAACCTAGCTGAAATGGGGTATCAAGAATACGAATCAAGTAAGCTACTCAAAACACGACTAGAAAATGAAGGCTTCTCCATAACTACTGGTGTAGCCGAAATCCCTACCGCCTTCGTTGCTGAATATGGAACCGACGGCCCTCTTATTGGTATATTAGGAGAGTTTGATGCCCTACCTGGGCTTTCTCAAAAAGCGGTGCCCTTCAAAGAAAGTGCTGAAGCTTTAGGCGGACACGGTTGCGGACACCATTTATTCGGCACAGCTTCACTTGCCGCAGCAATTGCGCTTAAAGACTGGCTAATAAAAACCAGAACAGCAGGACGTGTTCGTTTCTATGGAACCCCTGCAGAAGAAGGCGGTGGAGCAAAGGTTTATATGTCACGTGCTGGATTGTTTGATGATGTTGATGTTGTTTTACACTGGCATCCAGGATCGGCTAATCAAGCCAATGAAGCTGCTGCGCTAGCCAATATTTCGGGGAAGTTTAGATTTAACGGTATCTCCGCACATGCGGCTGGAGCTCCTGAACGAGGGCGATCTGCGCTTGACGCCGTTGAAGCCATGAATTATATGGTAAATATGATGCGTGAGCACGTACCACAAGAAACACGAATTCACTATGTAATTACTGACGGAGGAAAGGCTCCAAATGTGGTGCCTGATTTCGCAGAGGTCTATTACTATTCAAGACACTCCTCTCGAGAAGTTGTGCGTGAGGTGTTCGATCGAATCGTTCTTGCTGCAGAAGGTGCTGCAAAAGGAACAGAAACCACAATGAGCTATGAAATTGTGAACGGGGTTCACGAATTGTTACCTAATCAAACACTACAAACCCTAGTACATGAAAGCCTATCAACTGTGGGAGGATACACTTACACCTCAGAAGAACGCGCTTTTGCAGCACAGATATCTGAGAGTTTAAATCGACCCCTTGATGAGCGTGTTGCTAAAGATGTTGCTCCATACCAAGAGGCATCTAGAGCCTATGGTTCAACCGATGTGGGTGACGTTAGTTTTGTCGTTCCTACGGTAGGTTTTGGAACCGCCACATGGGTTCCTGGTACCTCAGCACATTCATGGCAAGCTGTTGCTGCTGGAGGCACGAGTATTGGATTAAAAGGGATGAAAGTAGCCGCTAAAACCTTAGCGCTTAGTGGGGCTAAGCTCTTTCAAAATCCGAAGATCATCGCTAAGGCTAAGGCTGAATTTGAAGAGCGTAGAGGTGCTAATTTTAATTACCGTCCTCTTCTTGGGAATCGTCCGCCCGCTCTTGACTACCGAAATTAAAAGGAAATTCTCTTTTTTTATGGTCTTCGTTGTAGGCAAGTAACTCTTCTTCAGGGATCACTTTTAAGAAAGAAGGATGTTGTT
>JAAZVG010000089.1 GCA_018623655.1 Flavobacteriaceae bacterium | reverse complement strand
TGACCGTAAGATTTGGGTTGCCTTTGATTTTGTCATAATCGCCTTGTGAGATCGTGAAGAGCAGTTCGTAGTCTTCTCCACCACTAAGCGCAATCGTAGTTGAATCCAATGAGAATTCCTCACAGGCACCTATCATTGCTGGATCAAGCGGAATCTTGTCTTCGTACAGATGGCATCCAACTTTAGACTGTTTGCAAAGGTGTTTGATTTCTGATGCGAGCCCATCGCTGATATCGATCATCGAGGTTGGCTTAACATCTAGGGCGACTAACAATTCTGAAATGTCTTTTCGAGCCTCTGGTTTAAGCTGTCTTTCAACGAGGTAGGTATACTGATCTAAATCGGGTTGGTGTTGCGGGTTTGCCTCAAACACCTGACGTTCTCTCTCAAGAATCTGAAATCCTAGAAATGCAGCACCTAGATCACCAGAAACCACGAGTAAATCTCCCTCTTTAGCCCCGTTTCGGTAGACTAAATCTTTCTTTTCGGCCACTCCGACCGCTGTAACACTAATCGTCATTCCTTTGGTAGAAGCCACGGTATCGCCTCCAACCAAGTCTACCTTATAGGTTTTACAAGCAAGTGCAACGCCTGCGTAAAATTCTTCTAGAGCCTCGACAGAAAATCGGTTTGACACAGAAATCGACACCGTTACGTGGGTGGGTGTCGCGTTCATTGCGCAAATATCAGATAGGTTCACAATGACTGACTTATAGCCTAAGTGTTTCATTGGCATATAACCCAAATGAAAGTGAATGCCTTCAACGAGCATATCAGTGCTGACAACCGTATGTTTTTTGCCAAAGTTGATTACTGCTGCGTCATCGCCTATTCCCTTTTCGGTGCTTTTTAGCTGTACAGGAATTGCTTTGGTAAGATGATCAATGAGGCCGAATTCACCTAAGTTTTCGATAGAATTGAGCGAAGGGTTCTTTTCTTCTAACATCCGAGCTGTGATTATGCGGTCAAAGGTACTGCTATTACTATAGATTCTGTCTATACCGATTAATAGAATATCAGTGTATTACTTATGATAAAAATGCGCTAAGCCGTATCTTTGCATTTAAATATCCCAACTTATGATTAAAGTAGCAGAATCTGCCCGTGAAAAGGTCCGCTCGCTAATGCGCGAGGAGGGTTTTGATGCGGATACCGATTTTGTAAGAGTAGGGGTCAAAAGTGGTGGCTGTAGTGGCCTCACGTATGAACTCAAGTTTGACAAAGCAATCGGTGAAACCGACAAAGTATTTGAGGACAACCAGGTAAGAGTAGCTGTTGACAAACAGAGTTTTTTATATCTCGTAGGAACCACCTTGGAATATTCAGGAGGGTTGAACGGAAAAGGGTTTGTGTTTAACAATCCAAATGCGCAGCGAACTTGCGGATGCGGAGAAAGTTTTTCACTGTAACCAAAAAAATAGGCTATGGCATACACTGAAGAAGAACTAAAGAAGGAGTTAGAGACCAAGGAGTATGAGTATGGTTTTTATACCGACATTGAGTCTGACACCCTTCCGAAAGGATTAAACGAAGAGATTGTTCGAGCAATATCACAGAAGAAAGAAGAGCCCGAATGGATGACTAACTGGAGGCTAGAGGCCTTCGCTCAGTGGAAGAAGATGAAAGAACCAGAGTGGGCGAATGTTCACTATGAGAAACCTAACTTCCAGGACATTTCATACTACTCAGCGCCAAACAAAAAACCGAAATATAACAGCCTTGATGAGGTAGATCCAGAACTTTTGGACACCTTTAAGAAGCTCGGTATTTCTATTGATGAGCAGAAAAAACTAGCCGGAGTAGCCGTTGATATTGTTATGGATTCGGTTTCGGTTGCCACTACGTTTAAAAAGACCCTTGCGGAGAAAGGAATTATTTTCTGTTCTATTTCAGAAGCAATTCAGGAACACCCAGAGCTGGTTAAAAAATATATCGGCAGTGTTGTGCCTGCCAAAGACAATTTCTATGCTGCACTGAACTCAGCTGTTTTCTCTGACGGTAGTTTCTGCTATATCCCAAAGGGAGTGAGATGTCCCATGGAGCTTTCTACGTATTTCAGAATCAATCAGGCGGGTACTGGGCAGTTTGAAAGAACGCTTGTTATCGCCGACAAAGAAAGCTATGTTAGTTATCTTGAAGGCTGTACTGCGCCATCTAGAGACGAAAATCAACTTCATGCCGCTGTGGTAGAATTGATCGCATTGGATAACGCAGAGATTAAGTATTCTACAGTTCAGAATTGGTTTCCTGGAGACAAAGAAGGCAAAGGAGGGGTTTTCAACTTTGTAACCAAGCGCGGCCTATGTGAACGTAATGCGAAGATTTCATGGACGCAAGTAGAGACGGGATCTGCGGTAACGTGGAAGTATCCGTCATGTATTTTAAAGGGAGATCATTCAGTCGGCGAATTTTATTCAATCGCCGTAACTAATAACTTTCAACAAGCGGATACGGGTACCAAAATGGTTCATTTAGGTAAGAACACCAAAAGCACCATTATCTCAAAAGGCATCTCGGCTGGTCAATCACAAAATAGTTATCGAGGATTAGTTCAAATTGGCTCTCGAGCGGAGAATGCGAGAAACTTCTCGCAATGTGACTCCCTACTTATGGGAAATGAGTGTGGAGCACACACCTTTCCTTATATCGAAGCAAAGAATAAATCGGCACAAATTGAACACGAGGCTACAACCAGTAAAATCGGAGAGGACCAAATCTTCTATTGCAATCAACGGGGAATCGACACTGAAAAGGCGATCGCTCTTATTGTCAACGGATTCAGCAAGGAAGTATTGAACAAGCTTCCTATGGAGTTTGCGGTCGAAGCTCAAAAATTATTAGAAATCAGCCTAGAAGGCTCAGTAGGATAACCAGTTAGACTTATGTTAAAGATTGAAAATCTTCACGCTAGAGTAGAAGAAAAGGAAATATTAAAAGGAATCAACCTAGAGGTTAACCCCGGTGAAGTACACGCGATTATGGGCCCTAATGGTTCTGGTAAAAGCACGTTGGCTTCTGTCATTGCCGGAAGAGAAGATTTCGAGGTGACTAAGGGTACTATTTGTTTTAACGGAGAGGATATTGAAGACCTAGACCCAGAAGAGCGCGCTCATGCAGGTGTATTTCTTTCTTTTCAATATCCTGTAGAAATTCCTGGAGTAACCGTTACCAATTTCATCAAGGCAGCGATCAACGAGTCGCGCAAAGCAAAAGGGCTTGATGATATGCCTGCAAATGAAATGCTATCAAAGATTCGCGAGAAGTCAGGCTTACTTGAAATCGATCGTAAGTTCTTATCGCGCTCTTTAAACGAAGGCTTTTCAGGTGGAGAAAAGAAGCGTAACGAAATTTTCCAGATGGCCATGCTTGAGCCCAAGTTGGCGATTCTTGACGAAACCGATTCTGGACTTGATATTGACGCGCTTCGAATTGTTGCCAATGGCGTGAACAAGCTTCGCAGTAAAGAAAATGCAATCGTGGTAATCACTCACTATCAACGCCTGCTTGATCATATCGTTCCTGATCATGTGCACGTTCTTTACAACGGTAAGATCGTAAAGTCGGGAACAAAAGAGCTTGCCTTCGAGTTAGAAGACAAAGGGTATGATTGGATCAAAGCCGAGAACGAATAGACTATGGATCTTAACGAAAAACTACTCTCTTCATTCATTGCCTTCGAAGACAAGGTCAATGTTAACGATGAGGTTCACGAGATTCGAACGGCGGCCTTAAAGCGATTTGAGCAGCAGGGATTTCCCACAAAAAAAATAGAGGCCTGGAAATACACTTCGCTACAGACTTTACTCAAAAAAGACTTTAGCATATTTCCGAGTTCTAAAAGTGTCCTAGAATATCCAGAAGTTCGACAGTATTTTCTTCATGAGACAGAGACGTTTAAAATCGTTTTTGTCGATGGGCAATACAGTTCTTTTCTTTCAGAAACGACTCATGATGGTGTTGATGTATGTCTGTTTAGCGCCGCTATAGAAAAGTCAAAGTACAAGCATGTTGTCGATCAGTATTTTAATAAGATTACCAATCAAAAAGACGCTTTATCGAATCTAAATACAGCCTTTGCTAACGAGGGTGCCTATATTTTTATTCCGAAGAGTAAAGCGCCAGTTAAGCCCATTGAAATCGTACACTTTGCAACGGGAACCACGCCACAGATTCTGCTACAACCTCGAAATTTAATTGTTGTGGAGGAAAATGCTGAGGTTCAGATTATCGAGCGCCATCAAGCATTAGGCAACGTTGAAGCTTTCACTAATTCTGTAACTGAAATTTTTGCACATAAAAATGCACGAGTAGATTACTACAAGTTTCAAAACGATAGCATGAAAGCTTCTATTGTCGACAACACTTTTATCGAACAACACGATTCAAGCGAAGTAAGTGTTCACACCTTTTCATTAGGAGGGGCTTTAGTTAGAAACAATCTCAATTTCTATCAGAGAGGATCGCATATTAATTCAATCATGAAAGGAGTTACTCTAGGAAGTGAACGCCAACATATTGATCACTATACTCTAGTTCACCACACACAGCCTGATTGTGAGAGTCACCAAGACTACAAAGGCATTTACGACGGGAGATCTGTCGGAGTTTTCAATGGAAAAATCGTCGTCGACAAGATCGCTCAAAAGACTAACGCCTTTCAACAGAACAACAACCTTCTAATCAGTGATACTGCTACGGTGAATACTAAACCGCAGTTAGAAATTTTTGCTGACGATGTGCGTTGCTCACACGGTTGTACAATTGGACAACTAGATGAAGACGCGCTTTTTTACCTTCAATCAAGAGGGATTCCTAAGAAAGAAGCAGCAGCCCTTCTTATGTATGCCTTTGCCAACAACGTACTTGAAAGTGTTAGGAACGCTGCGCTTTCAAAGAGAGTAAAAGATATGATTGCCGAAAAGCTTGGAGTTAAAATCGGTTTCGACCTTTAGTTTATGAGTAGCCCGTTAAACATTCAAAGTATACGCAAAGACTTCCCCGTTCTAAATCGACAGGTGAACGGTAAACCTTTAGTTTATTTTGACAATGCGGCTACTTCACAAACTCCGAAACAGGTCATTCAATCAATAGTAAATTACTACGAAAATTACAATTCAAATATTCATCGAGGGGTGCACACCCTTTCTCAAGAAGCCACTGATGCCTATGAAAAAGCACGTCAAACACTTCAGGCTCATTTGAATGTTGCACGCCCTGAAGAGGTAATTCTTACTTCGGGGACAACCCATTCGATTAATATAGTGGCCAGTGGATTTGCTTCATTGCTGAAAGAGGGAGATGAACTGCTAGTCTCTGCTATGGAGCATCACTCGAACATTGTGCCTTGGCAAATGGCTTGCGAAAAGACTGGGGCAATGCTTAAGGTGATACCGATGAATTCAATGGGCGAGCTTGAGATGGATGTGTTCGATCAATTGTTGTCTGAGCGAACTCGACTCGTTTTTTGTAATCATGTATCAAACGCGCTAGGAACGATAAATCCGATTAAAGAAATCATTACCAAAGCACATGCGGTAGGTGCAGCTGTTCTTGTAGACGGCGCTCAAGCAGCCCCGCACTTTAAAGTTGATGTTCAAAAACTAGACGTTGATTTTTACACGCTTTCGGCTCATAAGGTATGCGGCCCTACAGGAATAGGGTTGCTTTACGGTAAGCGCTCATGGCTTGAAAAACTGCCTCCATATCAAGGCGGAGGAGAGATGATTGCTGAAGTGTCTTTTGAAAAAACGACTTATGCAGATCTACCTCATAAGTTCGAAGCAGGCACTCCAAATATTGCGGGAGGTATCGCCTTTGGAGCAGCCATTGATTATATGAATCAAATTGGATTTGAGGCTATTGCCGCTTACGAAGAAGAACTGCTAGTTTATGCAACCAATCAGCTGAAACAGATTGAAGGCATTGAATTTGTCGGAGAAGCCACTAATAAGGCCTCTGTCATTTCTTTCAATTTGAGAGGAATTCATCCTTATGATGTAGGCAGCATTCTTGACAAATTAGGGATTGCGGTTCGTACGGGACACCATTGCGCCCAACCGGTAATGCAACACTTTAATGTTCCTGGAACAGTTCGTGCAAGCTTTGCTTTTTAT
>JAAZVG010000088.1 GCA_018623655.1 Flavobacteriaceae bacterium | reverse complement strand
GGACTTATTTGGTATTTAGAGAACGTTTTTTACTACTCTGCTGGATCAATTGTTAATTATCTTAGAAAAAACTTCTTCGATAATAAAGTTATTGAGCATCGTCTATTTGATTTTGGTTTTTGGCCCGGAGGTGATCGTGATGGTAATCCGTTTGTGACCTCCGAAATCACTATGAAAACGGCTCAGACGCTCAGACACCATATACAGCGTAATTATTATAGAGAGATTCGGGATCTTAAAACGAGACTAACTTTTAAGGGTATTTTAGAACGAGTTGAAGAGTTAGAGATGAGGATGTATCACACCCTATTTTTTCCAGAGCTTCCCTCATTATCCCTAAAAGAGTTAGAGACTGAATTACAATCGATACACCTTGAAATAGTAGAGAAGCATAGCGGACTATACGAAGATTTAGTACTTGATCTTATTCAAAAAGTAAAGTTGTTCGGTTATCATTTTGCTAGCCTTGATCTACGTCAAGATTCTCGAATCCACGAGGCTGTTTTTATTGAGATTATTAACCATCCAATGGCAACTGCCCATGTAGAAAATCTACCTTCAAAACCTTATTCCGAACTTAGTTTAGATGAAAAATATGAAGTACTTATAGGGCTAAAAGGCTCGGTATCATCAGATTGGTTTGATTCTGATTCAATCACTGCTCAAACCATCAATTCTATCTATGTAATGAAGCAAATTCAGGCTGAAAACGGTGAGCTTGGAGCGAATCGATACATCATCAGTAACTGCCAATCGCTAGAGCATTTACTGCAACTTTATGCGCTTGTTCGTATGTGTGATTGGGAGCATCCGACTGTAGACTTTATACCTCTCTTCGAGACGATTGATGATTTAAACGCAGCTCCTAAGATTATGAGTGATTTCTACTCAATTTCTCAGTATGCCGCCCACCTAGACACCAGAAATAGAAAACAGACCATTATGCTTGGTTTCTCAGATGGAACGAAGGATGGTGGATACCTTATGGCGAATTGGGGTATATACAAGGCTAAAGAAGCCTTAAGTAAAGTTTCTACAGAAAATGGCATATCAGTTGCTTTCTTCGATGGAAGAGGCGGACCACCTGCCCGAGGAGGTGGACGTACTCATGAATTTTACGCCTCGATGAGTGAAGATATTCAGGCTGATGATATTCAATTAACCGTACAAGGACAAACGATTAGTTCTAATTTCGGAACTTTAGAATCTTCTCAATACAACCTTGAACAACTACTTAGTTCTGGGATTAAAAATCAATTGACCAATAAAGGCCAGAATAATTTAAGTGACTCAGATCGGGCGACCATTGAGGAGCTGGCTGAATTAAGCTATCAGGCATACCAAGCCTTTAAGGCCCACGATAAGTTCTTGCCCTATTTAGAGGAAATGACTACGCTACCCTACTATGCTAAGACCAATATTGGTAGTCGTCCCGCGAAGCGAGGAGGTAAAAAGGAATTGGCCTTTGAGGATCTTCGCGCAATTCCGTTCGTAGGTAGTTGGAGTCAGTTAAAACAAAACGTTCCCGGTTTCTTCGGGGTTGGATCGGCGCTTCAAGCTTTCAAGGATAGTGGTAGATTCGATCATGTTCAATCGCTGTACAAGAGCAATGCCTACTTTAGAACCTTGATTGCGAATTCTATGATGAGTCTCACCAAGTCATTCTTCGATCTTACATCATACATGGCTGAAGATCCGGTTTATGGTGATTTCTGGAAACTGATTTACAATGAGTATATACAATCTAAAGAATTACTTCTTGAACTCACAGGTTTTGACCAATTAATGCAGAACGAAAAGGCGGGTAAGGCCTCTATTGAGATTAGAGAGGGAATTGTGCAACCGCTGCTTACGATACAACAGTATGCCCTTAACATGGTAAGTAAAACTTCTAATATAGAAGAGAAACAATTGTTTGAAAAAATGGTTACTCGCTCGATGTTTGGTAATATTAATGCTAGTCGTAACTCAGCCTAAGGACACTACATTCATCTACTATTTTGTGATATTTTTAATTTCTTCATTGAAAGGGTTGTTTATTTCAGATGCTCAACGCATATTTGCAGGGTTCATTCACATGATGTAGTTGTTATCAAGAAAGGTGAAGGGATTAGACCCGATGAAGCCTTAGCAACCCTCGATCTTCGAGAAGGTGCTAAATTCTACCCCAATTGGGAGAGATAACGATGCTAAGCCACCCAGGCTATCCATCTTTTCTTTTTAGCAGTTACCTCATTATTATTTAACCTAAAAAAATTACATCGTAATGAGTGCACAACATCAATTTGCTACTAGCGCTTTAACCGCAGGGCACAACCTAAATCAGCACGGTAAAACAGTAGCTGTACCAATTTACCAAACTACGGCTTATCGGTTTGATTCTTCAGATCATGCCGCAGCGTTGTTTAATCTTAGTGAAGCAGGAAATATCTATACCCGCCTCACAAATCCTACAAATGCTATTCTTGAAGAACGTCTCGCAACTCTTGAAGGAGGTATAGGTGCGGTCGTAACGGCCTCAGGTACTTCTGCTGTTGCCACAACACTTCAGGTGTTACTTAAACAAGGAGATCACATTGTAGCGTCAAACAGTGTTTATGGAGGAACTTATAATCTATTGGCTGTGACTTTGCCAAGATTAGGAATTACCACCACTTTTGTCGATCCTTCTGAGATTCAAAATTTTGAAGATGCAGTAAACGACAATACTCGAGCAGTATTTCTAGAATCTATTGGGAATCCGAAACTTGACATCCTCGATATAGAGGCGATCTCTTCGGTCGCAAAAAAGCATCAGATTCCTTTAATCGTTGACAACACAGTTCCTACGCCAGCATTACTTAATCCTATTAAATACGGAGCAAATATTGTGATTCATTCGCTGACCAAGTATATCAATGGAAATGGAACTGCCTTAGGAGGGGTGATTGTCGATGCTGGAACATTTGATTGGTCTAGTGGAAAGTTTGAAGAATTTACTACGCCTTCACCGGGATACCATGGTTTAGTATATCACGAAGCGTTGGGGAATGCGGCCTTCATTGCTAAAGTTCGAATCGAGGGGCTTAGAGATTTTGGAGCGGCGCTTAGCCCTCTCAATGCATTTCAGATTATCCAAGGATTAGAAACACTTAATATTAGAATTAAAAAGCACAGTGAAAACGCTTTAGCGCTTGCTGAATGGTTAGCTGCTCGACCTGAGGTTGAGTGGGTGAATTATCCCGGTCACAAAAATTCTAGAGAGCAAATTCTGGCTGAGAAATACCTTCCTGAAGGAGCTAGTGGTCTTGTAACATTCGGATTAAAAGGAGGATTTGAGGCTGCGAAAAAAGTTGCTGATGCCACTCTCATTTTTAAAATTGCAGCAAACTTTGGTGACTCTAAATCGATTATTGTTCACCCCGCTTCAACAACGCATCAACAGCTCACTGAAAAGCAGCAAGAGGCAACTGGTGTTACACCAGAACTTATTCGATTGTCGGTAGGATTAGAAGACCTTCGAGATCTTAAGACAGATTTAGAACAAGCCTTTCTAGCCTAAGTAAGTTTATTAGTGTATGCTAAATTCGATTGAGATTAGTGATTTCGAAACAGTGAATAATAGGGTTCTTGCTCCTTTTCCACTGAGTTACGAGGTTTTCGGTCGCCCCTTAGGGTCTGCACCGCTAATTTTAGTCGGTCACGCGCTTACCGCCAACTCTAGTCTGACCGGAGATAAGGGTTGGTGGGAGCCTATTGTGGGCTCAGCTAAGGCTATCAATACTGACCTTGCTACCGTACTGTGTTTTAATATACCAGGTAATGGATATGACGGATTTTTCTTTGACGCGGACATTCAATTAACCGCAACGGACATCGCACGCATTTTCATCACCGGTTTAGAAAGTTTGTCTATTTCAGAAGTAGCATTGTTCATAGCAGGCTCAGTTGGTGGTGGAATTGCCTGGAGCATGATTGCACAGAATCGAATTCATTTTAAACGCTTCGTTCCTGTTGCTACCGACTGGAAATCAACCGATTGGGTTATTGCTCATTGTCACATACAAGAGCGACTTCTTGAAGAGGAGACAGCGTGGGGACTCAAGCTGGCTCGTCAACACGCAATGCTTACCTACCGTACACCACAGTCTTTTGATTCTCGATTTCAACGTGAAAGAAAAAGTTCTAACTATGCGGTAGAGACTTGGTTAGATTACCATGGAGATGCACTTAGTTCCCGCTTTCATGCCCGGGCGTACCGGCACTTAAATCAAATATTGAGACAAATAGACGCTGTTCCTGAGAATAAAACCTTTGAATCTGTCTTCGCTCCAGTGAAAACCGAATTTTATGTGGTCAGTATTACTTCCGATTTACTTTTTATACCTACAGAGGATGATAAGACGGTACGCGCCCTTAGATCTTTAGGAAAACCTACTGATCACTTTAAAATTTATTCCCTTCATGGTCACGATGCCTTCCTAATTGAACAGGACCAAGTAGCTGCTGTTATTAAGGGGATTTGGAGTCAAGCCAAGGAGTTGAGAGAAGCTTAAAGGTTGGCAAAAAAGCCTTTGTAAACAAAAAACCCCTTGATAATCAAAGGATTAAAAAGGGGCTTTGTACTCGAGGCGGGACTTGAACCCGCACGACCGTAATGGTCATTGGATTTTAAGTCCAACGTGTCTACCAATTCCACCACTCGAGCCTTCGTTAGACAAGTCTAACTATTTCAAAAAAAAAGCTGCGATGTTCGCAGCATTTTGAGCGAAAAACGGGGTTCGAACCCGCGACCTCAACCTTGGCAAGGTTGCGCTCTACCAGCTGAGCTATTTTCGCATGATGTTAAGAACATATCCTATCAACTAGGGGAAGCAAATTTAGAATATTTCTTCAAATTCAAAACATTCTCTTATCAAAAAAAGTAGTCTCTAGAGCTTGCCTAGTCGTTTTTTAATCGATTCAAGAGTGACTAAGGCTTCAACTGGAGTTAAAGAATTCACATCAATAGCCATAAGTTCTTCTTTGATTTCTAGTAGTACAGGATCATCAAGCTGTATAAAACTTAGCTGCATTTCACCTGCGTTGTTAGTTAATGACGTTTGTTTTTCTTGACGATCTCCACTTTGCTCTAGGTTTTTGAGGACTTTTTGAGCTTGCTGTAAAAGTATTGCTGGCATTCCTGCCATTTTAGCGACATGAATTCCAAAACTATGCTCCGATCCACCTGGCAGTAGTTTTCTTAAGAAAAGCACATGGTCTTTACTCTCTTTGACCGCCACATGATAATTTTTGACTCTAGGGTAAGAATCGGTCATCTGATTTAGTTCGTGATAATGGGTAGCAAAAAGTGTTTTTGGTCGATCACTACTCTCATGAAGATAAGTGGCGATGGCCCAGGCAATTGAAATTCCGTCATAAGTACTGGTACCACGTCCAATCTCATCCATCAAAACTAAACTTCTTTTACTTAGATTGTTGATAATTGCAGCGGTTTCATTCATTTCAACCATAAAAGTAGATTCACCTTTGCTGAGGTTATCACTAGCACCTACGCGGGTGAAAAGCTTATCTATAATTCCCATTTCTGCTTCACTTGCCGGGATAAAGGATCCAGATTGAGCTAGGATAACACACAGTGCAGTTTGTCGAAGAATTGCAGATTTACCACTCATGTTGGGTCCGGTGATCATCATGATTTGTTGCTCGTTATCATCTAATAATAAGTCATTTGCGATGTAGCTCTGATCATGTGGTAGGCGCTGTTCAATTACAGGGTGTCTGGCCTCCTTTATTGATAGGGTATGTGAGTCGTTAAGCTTTGGTTGATTGTAATTATATGTCTTTGCGATGTATGCAAAGTTTGATAAACAGTCAATGCTTGCAATTTCGTTAGATAACTGCTGCATTGAACTTATTTTTGGTTGTAAGTCTTCAATAAGCTGGGTATAAAGTTCTTGTTCTAAGATCTGTATTCGCGCTTCTGCTGAAGAGATTTTGTTTTCGTACTCTTTAAGTTCTTCGGTGATATAGCGTTCTGCATTGACAAGAGTTTGTTTTCGGATCCACGCTTCAGGAACTTTATCTTTATGGGTGTTTCGCACCTCGATGTAATACCCGAAAATGCTATTCGATGCG
>JAAZVG010000087.1 GCA_018623655.1 Flavobacteriaceae bacterium | reverse complement strand
ATCTCTTTTCTGCGAAGTAGTTATCGCTCCTTCATTCGAAGAAGAAGCCCAGGCCATACTCAGAGAAAAGAAGAATCGAATCTTACTTCGTCAAAAACACTGGAATCTACCTGAGAGCCAGGTAAGAACTGCTCTAAACGGATATTTAGTGCAAGACCGCGATTCAAAAACAGATCTTGCAGAAGATTTGAAAGTAGTTACTAAAAAAGCTCCAACAGCTGCCGAAATTGAAGACCTTTTGTTTGCATCGAAAATTTGTAAACACACCAAATCGAACACCATTGTCATCGCGAAGAATAAACAGCTTATTGCAAGTGGAACGGGGCAAACCTCAAGAGTTGATGCGCTTAATCAAGCTATTCACAAAGCAAAGAGCTTCGATTTTGATTTAGTTGGGTCGGTAATGGCTTCTGACGCCTTCTTCCCATTCCCTGATTGTGTTGAGATAGGAGGTCGAGCAGGGATCGTTTCAGTGATTCAACCTGGAGGTTCAATTAAGGATGAATTGAGTATTGATTATTGTGATGGAGCAGGTATGTCAATGGTAATGACAGGTACTCGTCATTTCAAACATTAATTTTCGTACATTCGAAAGCACCTATAGCAACCGTAAACTATGGCCTTTTTTGATTTTTTAACTGAAGAGATAGCAATTGACCTGGGAACAGCCAATACATTGATCATTCACAATGGCAAGGTAGTGGTTGATAGTCCGTCGATTGTAGCTCGTGATAGAATGTCTGGTAAAATTGTTGCCGTTGGTCAAGAGGCAAATCTCATGCAGGGTAAGACACATGAGAATATAAAAACAATCCGGCCTCTTAAAGACGGAGTTATTGCAGATTTTGACGCCTCTGAGAAAATGGTTGGAATGCTGATTAAAAGTGTGCCGGCTTTAAAGAAAAAGCTTTTCCCCCCTTCTCTACGTATGGTAATATGTATTCCTTCGGGAATTACAGAAGTTGAGATGCGTGCAGTTAAAGAATCTGCCGAACGCGTAAATGGAAAAGAGGTTTACTTAATTCATGAACCTATGGCGGCAGCGATTGGTATCGGATTAGACATCATGAAGCCTAAAGGAAATATGATTGTGGACATCGGAGGAGGTACTACCGAGATCGCCGTGATTGCCCTGGGAGGAATTGTTGTTGATCGTTCGGTGAAAATTGCTGGGGATGTATTCACCAATGACATCATTAATTACATGCGTACCCAACATAACTTATTTATTGGAGAACGCACAGCTGAGAAAATCAAGATCGAATGTGGATCAGCAACAGACGAGTTAGATAATCCACCAGAAAATCTAGAAATACAAGGTCGCGATTTACTATCTGGAAAGCCAAAACAGATCATAATCGGATACAGAGAAGTTGCTAAAGCGCTAGACAAATCTATCGTACGAATTGAAGAGGCTGTAATGGAAACCCTATCTCAAACTCCTCCAGAACTCGCTTCAGATATTTATAATTCAGGAATTTATCTCGCAGGTGGTGGTGCGCTATTAAGAGGATTAGATCAACGTCTTTCGTCTAAGACCGATTTACCAGTATATATTTCTGAAGATCCTTTGAGAGCTGTTGTACGTGGTACCGGTACCTCTTTGAAGCATTTAGATACCTATAAAACAGTACTGATCCAATAATGGAGAAACTGCTGGGCTTATTGATTAATAGGCGTGCAGAAGTACTCACCCTTTTTTTGCTTGTCATCGGACTTGGATTAACCGTTACCGCAGAGACTCCGCAGCGCGTAAAATGGCTTAGTTCTTCAAGCAAAGTCGCAGGAAGCGTTTATCAAATCAAAGCGAACCTCGAAAACTACTTTGAGTTAAAAAAGGTAAATAAACGTCTATCTGACGAGAATGCCAATCTGCGTCAAGCGCTCTATCAATCCCAATTCGAAAAAGCATTGATAGAAGGTACATTTGGTAATACCGATACTTTAAACAAATTCGTAGTAAGCCCTGCCAAGGTGATTAAGAACAGTGTCATTCGTGAGAAAAATTTGATTACACTGAACAAAGGAGGCAAAGAGGGAATTGTTCAGGATATGGGAGTGATTTCAGATAAAGGTGTCGTTGGAGTTGTAGAAAATACAAGTGATCATTTCACTACAGTAATATCCCTTCTACATAGCGAATTGAGTATTAACGCCTCATTAAAAAATACAAAGCACTTTGGATCTCTTATTTGGGATACAAAAACTATTGATCGTTGCATTCTTGTCGACCTTCCGAAGATTTCAAATATTCAAATTGGGGATACTATCGTAACAGGAGGTATGTCAAGTGTTTTTCCTGCAGGAATACCTATTGGGCAAGTAAGTGCATACAGTGTTCCGAATAATAGTAGTTTTTACAAGGCTGAGGTTCGATTATTTAACGATATGTCAAATCTGGATCAAGTTTATGTGATAAAAAACACACTAAAAGAAGAACAAGTTTCACTCGAAAATCCTAGCAATGGATTCTAGTAGTCTTGTACCCATATGGCGCTTTATCTGGGTACTTTTATTGCAAGTACTCGTCTTTAATGGCATTGAACTCTATGGAGCTGCTCAGCCGATGATATTGGTGCTTTTTTTATTTTCCTATCCGACCGATAGTAATTACTCCTTGAGCATCTTTTTATCATTCTTACTCGGTCTAGTAGTAGATAGCTTTACCGATACACTAGCACTCAATGCCTTAGGCATGACTGTCGCCGCATACTTTAGACCTCACTTCTTGCGTTTAGCCTATGGAATAAGCGTAGAATATCATAACGATAGTAAACTTCATGGTAGTCTAGGACAGCACAGTTATTTCCTTTTTTTACTCCTATCTCTACATCATTTAATTTTCTTCACAGCTGAAACCTTTGACCTAAGCCGTGCTTTTGTAATTTTGAAACAATTAGCAGTTCATCTACCACTAAGTTTTTTAGTCGGATGGTTGCTTATCCAATTATTTTCACTGCAAAAGCGCTAAAGCTCTATGTCGCGATTTTTTTATTCGCTCGTTATCATAATCATCGGTTTGCTCTTCATAGGTAAGCTCGTGAGCTTACAGCTGTTTTACGAGGAGTCGAATATTGTAGAATCAGATCCGGCGATAACCAAGAATTATCTGTATCCCGAGCGAGGATTCATCAACGACAGAAACGGAAGTCTACTTGTTGGTAACCAACCAGCCTATGACGTGATGGTGATTCCTCGAGAAATAATCGATTTAGACACTTTAGCCTTTTTGAAACTTGTTGATTTAGACAAAGATGATTTCATCAATAAGATAGCACGAGCTCGAAGATATTCAACAAGACTACCTTCAGTACTGGTGGCCAACTTATCTAAAGAAAGTTACGCCGCACTTCAAGAAAAACTTCGAAGATTTCCAGGCTTTTTCATCCGTAAAAAATCACTGAGGGAGTATTATACAGCTAGTGCCGCACATGTACTAGGTTATATCAGTGAGGTAAATACCGATGATGTTCGCAGAAATGATTACTACATTCCCGGCGAGAATATTGGCAGAACAGGATTAGAAAGACAATACGAGGAAATATTACGTGGCAAAAAAGGAGTTAGTTACGTGCAAAAAGATCGATTTAACCGAGTCATTGGCCCTTACAAAGAAGGAAGTTTAGACAGTCTTCCTGTAATGGGTAAAAATATTAATATCACCATCGACAAGATGCTTCAAGAATACGGTGAGCGTCTGATGAACGGAAAGCAAGGAGGAATTGTAGCCATCGAACCCAAGACCGGAGAAATTTTAAGTATGATCAGTGGCCCTACATATGACCCTTCGCTTCTAGTAGGCCGACAAC
This sequence comes from Flavobacteriaceae bacterium, assembly GCA_018623655.1. GTDB lineage: Bacteria > Bacteroidota > Bacteroidia > Flavobacteriales > Flavobacteriaceae > UBA3478. The sequence continues at coordinate 2,329 of JAAZVG010000087.1, read as the reverse complement.
GCTCGGCCAACTATACCGCCATGTACTACGACAGTCTCTCACGGCCTACCTGGGATAGATCAATTCTTGCCCAACCCTCCCCAGGATCTCCATTCAAAGCACTTAACGCATTGGTAGCACTGCAAGAAGAGGCAATAAACACTAGAACTACCTACACTTGCGATGAAGGATTTTACGTGGCAGGAGTAAAACGAGGATGTCACTGCGGTGGTGGAGTACGTAATCTAAATTCAGGACTATTTCATTCTTGTAATGCCTATTTCGCAGAAAGCTTTAGATCTTTTTACCGAAAATTTGAATCTACCACTGAGGCTCATGACACTTGGGTAAGACACATGAAAAGTTTTGGATTAGGTAACTTTTTGGGTACTGACTTGCCAACAGGAGCTCCAGGACGAATTCCATCTACTGAGTTCTACGATCGCGCTTATGGACGAAATAGATGGGTTTCAACATTTGTAATTTCAAATGCCATTGGACAAGGAGAGGTTGCTGCTACCCCCCTTCAATTGGCAAATATGACTGCCGCAATTGCGAATCGTGGGTATTTTATTACTCCACATCTGATTAAAGAGGTAGAAGGAGAGGATAGCATCGATTACAAGTTTAGAGAGAAGCGCTTTACCACTATCAATAAGGAGCATTTTGAACCTGTGATCAAGGGTATGGAAGCCGTTTATACATCGGGTACTGCAAGGTTTCTTCAAGTACCTGGAATTCGAATAGCAGGTAAAACAGGTACCGTAGAGAACTACACACGAATCGACAAAGAAAAAGTTCAATTAACTGACCACTCGGTTTTTGTGGCTTTCGCTCCAGTAGAAGATCCGAAGATTGCTATAGCCGTTTACATTGAACACGGTTATTATGGTAATAGATATGCAGGTCACATTGCCTCTCTAATGATTGAAAAATATTTAAAGGGTGAAATCAGTCGAGTAGATCTCGAAAAGCGAATGCTCGAAAAAACCTTAGCCAAGGAATACGCCAAGCCCACGAGCGGAAAACCTTTTGAAATCAATGAATATGCGTGGTAATCTACTCATTTTTAGACTTGACTGGATCAGTATATTTTTACTGCTTTTTTTAATTGGTTTCGGATGGGTAAATATCTATAGCACCACGGTAGGAAATGATCTATCTGGCCCTTTACTCGACCTAGATACTTTCTATGGAAAGCAATTGTTCTTCGTCATTTTGAGTCTTGTAATAGTCATTATCTATAGCTGGATTCCCGACCTATTTATCGAGCGCTTTTCAAGTGTGTTTTATCTAATAGGAATCGTTCTTTTATTAGGCTTATTCGTTTTCGGTAAGACTATTGCGGGAGCAACCTCCTGGTATGATTTAGGACCTTTCAATTTTCAACCCTCCGAGTTAATGAAAATGATTGTTGCCCTCGCCCTCGCAAAATACTTAAGTGACACTCAAGTAAATCTTAGGTATATCGTTCATCAGGGCTACGCTGTTATACTCTTAATCTTACCTGTTCTTTTAGTCATTGCTCAGCCTGATCCAGGTAGCGCGTTAGTATTCTTCGCTCTCTTCTTGGTATTGTTTAGAGAAGGACTTCCTCTTTATTATTTAACCTTCGTGTTATCTTGTGTTATTGCTTTTGCAGCTACACTAAAGTTTGGCATAACCTACACCTTCATCGGAGCACTCACGATTTATCTCTGCTACCTTTGGCTAAAATCTAAGCGCCTTAAGACCCCTTTATGGTTTTCTGTTTCTTATCCGATTATTTTATTCTCCATAATCGCAGGAAGCACCTATTTATTTAACTCTGTTTTCAAACAGCACCATAGAGACCGATTCTCGCTTTGGTTAAATCTCGAAACTAACGAAGACCGATTAATGGATATTAAACAAAGTATCGGGTACAATACCTACCAGGCAAAACAAGCAATCGCCTCGGGTAGATGGTCAGGAAAAGGATTTTTAGAAGGGACTAGAACCAAAGGGGATTTTGTACCTGCCCAACACTCAGACTATATCTTTAGCTCGGTCGGAGAAGAATGGGGGTTTATTGCTAGCACACTTGTCATTCTTGCGTTTGTTGCACTTTTACTAAGATTCGTCTACCTAGCCGATCGTCAGAAAAAAGCCTTCCATAGAATTTATGGCTACGGAATTACCTCAATACTCTTCATTCACTTCAGCATAAACATTGGGATGGTGTTAGGCATGTTACCAACAATTGGAATCCCACTGCCTTTTTTTAGTTATGGTGGATCTAGCTTACTGTTTTTTTGCTTGATGTGTTACGTCTTTTTAAAGATGGACGCCAATCGTCTGAAAACCCACTTTGACTAATCCTTATCCCTTT
>JAAZVG010000012.1 GCA_018623655.1 Flavobacteriaceae bacterium | reverse complement strand
TGTGTTCGACTTCGTATGCTTACAAATTTTAGATGCGAAAAGAAGGTCTTCTAGTTCTGTGGCTGTAGGAGTCTTTTCAGTTACTACTTTTAAATCTTCTGAATGATCCGTTTTTGAATCACGGTCTTGTACTAGATACCCATTAAGAGCCGTTCTTACCTGACTCTCGGGGAGGTTCCAGTGTTTTTGGCGTAGTAAGATTCTATTCTTCTTTTCGCTGAGTATCGCTTGGGCTTCCTCTTCGAATGAAGGAGCAATAACTACCTCGCAGAATAGCGATTGAATTTCTTTAGCGGTAGCCTCATCAATCTCTTTATTTGCAATAAGAATTCCTCCGAATGCTGATACAGGGTCTGCGGCAAGCGCATCGCGATAAGCTTCAACCAGAGCGTTCCTAGATGCTAGTCCACAGGCATTGTTGTGTTTAAGAATGGCGAAAGTCGGCTCGTCATTCCTGAATTCACTCATCAGCGTTAATGCGGCATCGACATCTAATAGATTATTATACGACAGTTCTTTTCCGTGTAATTGGTCAAATAAGTCACCAAAATCGCCAAAGAAGTAGCCTTTTTGGTGGGGATTTTCTCCGTATCGAAGCACCTTAGCCTCATTCGAACTCAAACGCAGGGCAGGTAGTTCCTCTTTACTATTGAAATAATTAAAAATTGCAGTGTCGTAGTGGGACGAAGTTGCGAAAGATTCAGCTGCAAATTTTTGACGGTCGGCAATGTCAGTCGCTCCCTGCTTCTCTTCAAGAAGATTAAGAAGCGAGGTGTACTGGCTCACAGATGAGATACATACGACATCGTTAAAGTTCTTGGCTGCTGCGCGAATGAGAGAAATACCTCCGATATCAATTTTTTCAATAATCGCCTGGTGACTTCCGCCATCGGCTACGGTTTTCTCAAACGGATACAAGTCAACAATTACTAGGTCGATTTGAGGGATTTTAAATTCTTGAAGCGTTTTCTGATCTTCAATCTCTTCACTTCGGTTAAGAATTCCTCCAAAAATCTTCGGGTGAAGAGTCTTCACTCGTCCTCCTAAAATCGAAGGATAATCTGTAATGGTCTCAACGGCAATTACGTCAATCCCTAAATCTTTAATGAATTTCTCGGTGCCCCCGGTTGAATAGAGGACAACCCCAAGGTCATTTAATTTCTTTACAATGGGCTCAAGACCATCTTTATGAAAGACAGATATTAAGGCGGATTGGATGGTTTTCGTTGAGTTCATAATTATACTATTTCTGCTACTTTTTGATTGACGAATTCTAGAAGTTTCACATCCTCTTCTGTGAAAGGATCTGGAGTATGCGAGTCGATATCTATTTGACCGATGTTTTTACCATTTTTAAAAAGTGGAATAACGATCTCTGACTTAACCGTTAGGCTGCAAGCGATGTAATTGTTTTGCGCACTAACATCGGGCACGATAAAGTTTTGATTCGATAGGGCGACTTGTCCACAGATTCCTTTTCCGAATGGAATGGTGGTATGATCAGTAGGTTCTCCTGCAAATGCTCGGAGTTTCAAAGTTTGTGTGGCATCTTCGTGAAAGTAGAAACCTACCCAGTCGTAGTGAGTGATGCTTGATCGCAACAGTTCACAGATTTGCTCGAGACGTTCTCCTACCGATAAGGCTTCATTGTCAACCAATTGAGAAACGGCGTTTTGGAGTGCTTGCATTACCTTTGTATTAAACTACAAAAGTAGAATAACCTCTTATTTTTACCAATGAAACAGACCTTTTATATCGACGGAATTACTTGCATGTCTTGCGTGGCCCATCTTAAGGCATTTTATTCAGAAAAAGAAGGGGTTGTTGAGGTCGAAATTGAGAAAGAGAGTGGTAGGGTAACCTTATTGACAGATCAGAAGCTTTCTGATGCAACACTCGAAGAAGGATTAGCCGAGAAATACAATCTCAAAAATTCGACAGCCATTTCTAAAAGCATCAGCTCGTCAAAGTGGAAACAATTGTATCCCCTATATCTTATCGGTGCTTATCTGTTTGCTTTTAGTGGATATCGCTGGGCAACTTCTGGCCTCCAAGATGCCATGCTCGATTTTATGGGAGGCTTCTTTTTAATATTTAGTTTTTTCAAATTTCTGGATCTAAAAGGATTTGCCCCTTCGTTTTCGATGTATGACCCAATCGCTAAAAAGGTTTCTCTTTATGGTAAAGTTTACCCGTTTTTAGAACTTATCCTCGGAGCGCTCTTTATCATACGTTTCGAAGTGCAAACACTACTATATGTTACTCTGGTAATTTTAGGTTCAACAACCTTTGGGGTGGTTCGCTCGTTACTAGACAAAAGGCAGATTCAATGTGCTTGCTTAGGTACGGCTTTAAAATTACCAATGACTGAAGCAACCTTTATAGAGAACGCAGTAATGCTTGCTATGACACTGTATATGTTACTCTAGAGTTTGATCGAACGGGGGTATAAAATAAAAGCCCCCAAATTTGGGGGCTTTTTATATCTGATATAGAAAATTACATCATCCCTGGCATCCCGCCACCCATTGGTGGTCCTGCCGGAGGGGTATCTTCTTTAATATCAATAAGTGCGCACTCGGTAGTAAGAATCATACCTGATACTGAAGCTGCATTTTCTAGCGCTACACGAGTAACTTTCTTAGGATCGATGATTCCAGCTTCAAGCATGTTCACATACTTTTCGGTTTTGGCGTCGTATCCGAAATCATCTTTTCCTTCAAGAACTTTCGAAACTACAACAGAACCTTCACCTCCTGCGTTCTCTACAATAGTACGCAGTGGAGATTCAATAGCTCTCTCAACGATTTGAATTCCTGTCTTCTCATCGGCATTGATTGTTTCTATTCCTGAGAGAACAGTTTTTGCACGAACTAATGCAACACCTCCACCAGCAACAATACCTTCTTCAACCGCAGCACGAGTTGCATGAAGCGCATCGTCAACGCGATCTTTCTTTTCTTTCATTTCAACCTCTGAGGCAGCTCCAACATAAAGAACAGCTACACCTCCTGCTAGTTTCGCAAGACGCTCTTGTAATTTTTCTTTATCGTAGTCTGAAGTGGTAGTTTCGATTTGAGCTTTAATTTGATTCACACGAGCGGTAATATCGTCAGCATTTCCGGCGCCGTTTACGATCGTAGTGTTGTCTTTATCGATACTTACCTTTTCTGCCGTACCTAACATGTCGATAGTTGCATTCTCAAGGCTAAACCCGCGCTCTTCAGCGATCACGGTTCCACCTGTAAGAATTGCGATATCTTCAAGCATTGCCTTACGACGGTCTCCAAATCCTGGAGCTTTAACGGCAGCAATACGAAGTGATCCGCGCAGTTTATTTACTACAAGAGTAGCGAGAGCTTCACCATCTACATCTTCGGCTATGATTAAAAGAGGCTTACCGCTTTGAGCAACTGGCTCTAGAACAGGAAGTAGGTCTTTCATTGCCGAAATCTTCTTGTCGTACAAGAGGATGTAAGGGCTTTCAAGCTCGGTAGTCATTTTCTCTGAGTCGGTTACGAAGTAAGGAGATAGGTATCCGCGATCGAACTGCATACCCTCTACTACATCTACATAAGTATCTGTACCTTTTGCTTCCTCGACAGTAATTACGCCCTCTTTACCTACTTTTTCGAAGGCTTGAGCGATTAGATCACCAATGGTTCCGTCATTATTTGCAGAAATTGCAGCTACTTGCTTGATTTTATCAGTTGAATCACCAACCGTTTTTGACTGCTTCTGAAGATCTTCAACTAGGGCTTCAACTGCCTTGTCGATACCTCTTTTTAGATCCATCGGATTAGCACCTGCCGCTACGTTCTTCAAACCTTCTTTTACGATGGCTTGTGCAAGTACAGTAGCCGTAGTGGTACCGTCACCTGCAAGATCGTTGGTTTTAGATGCTACTTCCTTAACCATTTGAGCTCCCATATTTTCTAGTTCATCAGTTAGCTCAACTTCTTTCGCTACACTCACACCATCCTTAGTAACCGATGGGCCACCAAAAGACTTTGAGATAATAACGTTTCTTCCTTTCGGACCAAGAGTTACCTTAACCGCGTTTGCTAATGCATCAACGCCTCTTTTTAAGCCATCTCTTGCTTCGATGTCAAATTTGATATCCTTTGCCATAATTTTTTGATTTAAATAATTGCTAAAATGTCACTTTCACGCATCATAAGGTATTCAGTACCTTCAAGTTTTAACTCAGTTCCAGAGTACTTTCCGTAAAGAACAGTATCGCCTACTTTAACTGTAAGTGGCTCATCCTTAGTTCCAGGACCAACAGCTACAACAGTACCTTTTTGAGGTTTTTCTTTTGCTGTATCTGGAATGATAATACCAGAGGCCGTTTTAGTTTCAGCCTCTAAGGGCTCAACTAGAACCCTGTCAGCTAGTGGTTTGATAGTTGGATTTGACATAATATGTTTTTTAAAGTTTTTTCAATTTGTAAAAGACGAAAATAATGCCAAAGAAAAAAAACTGACAAGCTGTAACAAAAAATGCCAGCTTGTCTGACAAGCTGGCATCTATAGGGTGGGTTGATTTGTTTTTACTCTTCGTTCTCTGGTGAGGTTGCAGGAATTTCTACAGCTGCTGGAGCAACTTCTTCGATAACCGATTCGCTACCATCTAAAACTTTCGAATCGTTTTGTGCAAATCCACTTCTTAATGAAACATTTGATAGAAGGATAAGTGCAACTAGAAGGATACCTAGCGTCCATGTTGTCTTATCAAGAAAGTCATTGGTGTTTTTTACGCCACCTACTACTTGAGTACTACCTCCAAAGCTAGAAGAAAGCCCTCCGCCTTTAGGGTTTTGAACCATTATCACTAATACAAGCAGTAATGAAACCGCAATAATTAGAATGAGAAAGAGGCTAAATGTGCTCATATTTTTATACTTAATCCTTGGCTTTAAGCGCCTTGGCATTTTTAATTTGGTTGGCAAAGAAAGCACTTTTTTCTGGATATTTCAAAGAAAGGGCCTTGTAGGCTTTAATTGCCTTTCCATATTTCTGTTGATCAAATAAGAGTTGAGCTAGCGTCTCTGTTACTACATCTTCAAGATCAAATTTGGTTTCATAGTTTATTTGGCTATCGGGTTCGCCGCTTACTGCTTTAATTTTGGGGTTGCTTTCTATAAATTGATCAAGCAAAGCGAACTTTCGTTCTTGCTCATTAGAGCTAACACCACCCACATGATCAACAGTTTGTCCATTTACCATGAGTTTCATCCAATCGGCAAAAGATTTTTGAACACTCGTTTCAGCTGTTTCTACCGAACCTTCTAGCTCAAAGCTTGGTCTTTCTACTACAGGTATTTGTGGACTGGGAATTACTTCTTGAAGTTCAATTTCGAAAGTTTGTTTGACGGTTGTTAAAGCCTGCGCAACTCTATTTTCTCGCGGTTTTACTCCGGCTAACTCCATTTCTTCCTCGATGTCTTGAATTTGTTGAAACGAAGCATTTAAAATACTTGTTTCGTCAATTTCAATGGAGTCGTTTATTCCTAAATCAAGTGCGTGTAAAATACCATGTCTTGAACTCAAACTAGCTGCTCGATGCAGTGCGTATTGTTTTTCTTCAGGTCTTTCGCTTGAAAGCCAAAGAAGTGCCCATGCGCTTTGCATGTAGGGGTATCGCTTTGCAACTCCACGAATCTCCTCGCGACCTTCTCCTTTAATTTTCTCGAATTGTTCGAGCCATTCATTATATGTTGTTGCATTAACAATCATTACCAATCGGCTAGTGAAGCATTAAATATATCTTGAGTGATGCGTTCGAAAAGAACTTCGTGCGCCTGAGCTTTTACACTTTCTAATAAACTTGTCGCTGGAAAATCGTAGAAAAAACTAAATCGCTTTTCGAAATTTGAATCCTCTTTCGTGTTGTTATAAAATCGGACATTCACCGCCATATTTAGTCGGTTTTGAGCTGCTGTTTGGTTCGCAGTCGCGGTCATTGGTTGAACATTGTAGGCTACAATTTCTCCTTCGTAAACAAGGTCTCCGCCTGAGCCAGTCAGTGAAAGACTTGTTTGATTGACAATGAGATCTTGCAGTGCCATCGTAAAATCTCGGTCTAATCCCGGTTCGATAGTTGATCCAGGTGACTGATCGGCCACATTTTGAAAGAAGTTTACCTGAAAACTTTCAGCAGTTCCTACACTTGCTCCCGATAGATTGTAATTGATCTTAAGGCCGCAAGAATAGAGTAGAATCAATAGTAAACCGATTCCTAATTTTTTCATAGATCGTACTGCTTTATTTTTCGGTATAGTGTGCGCTCAGAAATTCCTAGTTCTTCTGCAGCAGCTTTTCTTCTGCCGCTATTTCGCTCCAAAGATTTTTTAATGAGCTCAATTTCTTTTTCATGCAATGATAAGGTTTCTTCTTCTTGAATCTCTTCTGCGAAGTCATAATCATCGACAATACTTGGTTTTCGATTTTCAGGGAGGCTTAAAATTGGCGTACTATCGGTGGGTAATCCCCTAGCTTCTAAGTCTACATCTTCGGTACGCTCTACAACCCCACCACTTATGTTGGAGGTGATTTTTTTCAATTCATTGATGTCTGCGCGCATGTCAAAGAGTATTTTATATAAAATCTCTCTCTCACTGCTAAAGTCTCCTGTGTCATCTTGTTTGTTTTTTCCGACAAGAGCGGGGAAATTGTCTCCAGATAAGTGAGGGAGGTATTGATTAAGCGTTAAAGCACTAATGCTGCGTTCGGTTTCTAAGACTGAGAGTTGTTCTGCTGTATTTCTGAGTTGTCTAATATTCCCTGGCCATCGGTATTTTTCAAGTAATTGAATCGCATCATCTTCTAATCTGACGGTCGGCATATTGTACTTTCTTGAAAAATCAACAGCAAACTTTCTAAAGAGTAGGTGAATATCTTCTTTGCGCTCTCGAAGCGGAGGAAGTTCTATTTCTACAGTACTTAATCGATAGTATAGATCTTCTCTGAATTGCCCCTTTTTAATTGCCTCCTGCATTTTGACGTTTGTGGCAGCAATAATTCTAACATTGGTTTTTTGAACCTTAGAAGACCCTACTTTTAAAAATTCTCCAGTCTCAAGTACACGCAATAGGCGTACTTGTGTGGGTAGGGGTAACTCGCCTACTTCATCTAAGAAAATAGTCCCCCCATCAGCTACCTCAAAATATCCTTGACGCGTTTGAGTAGCTCCCGTAAAGGCACCCTTTTCGTGACCGAATAGTTCTGAGTCTATGGTTCCTTCAGGAATAGCTCCGCAGTTCACGGCGATGTATTTATGATGCTTTCGATGAGATTGGGAGTGAATGATTTTGGGCATTACCTCTTTACCAACACCACTCTCACCAGTAATAAGTACCGAAATATCGGTGGGACCCACTCGAATTGCTTTTTCAATGGCCATTTCAAGCTTTCGGTTTGTCCCGATAATTTCAAAGCGCTGTTTGATTTGATTAACCGAATCCATAGATTTTAGCTTTGGTGAATACCGTAGCCTACAGCGCTGCCTATTAGGGTAGCTGAGGTACAGTCTTCAATTTTTACATTGACATAATCTCCAATTTTGTAGTGTTCTTTATCGAAAACTACGACAGTATTCTGAGAGTTTCTGCCCATCCAATGTTGGTCTGATTTTTTAGAATTACCCTCAATCAAAACCTCCTCGGTTTTACCAACGTGACTTTGGGTGCGATGTAAACCGTGTTTTTGTTGTAATTCAATGATCTCGCTTAATCGTCGCTTTTTAACATCATGTGGAATATCATCTTCAAATTTTCTGCCGGCGAGAGTTCCTGGACGTTCAGAATAAGCGAACATAAATCCGAAATCATACTTCACATACTCCATTAGGGATAGGGTGTCTTTATGATCTTCTTCGGTCTCTGTTGGGAAACCGGCGATCATATCTTGACTTATACCGCAGTCAGGAATGATCGAACGAATATTATCAATCAGTCTCATATATTCTTCGCGAGTATGAAGACGATTCATTTTCTTCAGTATTCGATCTGAACCGCTTTGAACCGGAAGGTGAATGTACTTGCAAATATTATCGTACTTCGCCATTACTTTGATCACATCCAAGGTCATGTCTTGTGGATTGCTCGTTGAGAAGCGAATTCTCATATTCGGTTGTGCCTCGGCTACCAACGAAAGAAGATCTGCAAAGTTTACCGCTGTAGCCTTCTGCATCTCGCTCGCTTTATCAAAGTCTTTTTTAAGTCCTCCACCATACCATAAATAGGAATCGACATTTTGACCGAGAAGGGTGATTTCTTTGAACCCTTTATCCCATAAGTCCTTTACTTCTTTCAGAATTGACTCTGGGTCTCTACTTCGTTCACGACCTCTTGTAAAAGGTACTACACAAAAGGTGCACATGTTGTCACAGCCTCGAGTAATTGAAACAAACGCCGTCACTCCATTAGACGCCAAACGAACGGGAGCAATATCTCCATAGGTCTCCTCTTTGGATAATATAACATTGACCGCTTCTCTTCCCTGCTCAACCTTTCCGACCAGATTAGGTAGGTCTTTATAAGCATCCGGACCGACCACCATATCTACAATCTTTTCCTCTTCTAAAAACTGATGTTTTAATCGTTCAGCCATACAGCCAAGAACACCAACTTTCATGTCTGGCTTTTTTGATTTAACCGCGTTGAAAGTTTCTAGCCTTTTGCGAACTGTCTGCTCGGCTTTTTCGCGAATCGAACAAGTATTGACTAGCACAAGATCTGCCTCTTCGAGGATCGTGGTGGTACTAAACCCTTCCTTGCTCAGAATAGAAGCGACGATTTCGCTATCTGAGAAGTTCATTTGACATCCATAGCTTTCGATATAGAGCTTGCGATCGCCTCCGTTAACATCAACTGTTAAGGCTTCACCATTGTACTGATTTGGATTTTTTTCTAGCTCGTTCAAGTGCCCAATTTTAGAAGAACAAAGGTACGCAAAAAACCTAAAAACTGACAAAATGTCGGTAAGTGACAATTATAATGAGTAGTAGAGTCTGATAACTCCTAACAGGCTCGGGTCTGAATTAACGACCAAACTTAAATGCTAAAAAGAGCACATGCTGTTGTCCTCCGAGATTAGCGCTTTCCATAAAATATCCGATTTTTAATTGGTTCGTATCGAATTTAAACGGAAAATCAATCCCATAACGAATACTGTAATCTTTAGAGTCGCTTAAATTTTGAATCCATTCGACCCTCAGATTTGGATCGTGTTTGAAGTTTTTAATTTTTGGTGTGATTTTCGGTCTGAAGCGTATGGCTAGATCTTCTTTTTGATCGTCGAATCTTCTTTTGTATTGAATACCTGCTCTGTTTTCTAGATCAAATCCTTTGATATCTATTTCGTGATATAGATTGAATCGCACACGTCCTGCCGATCGATTACCTTGAATTGCCCCAGCTCTATCATTCTCTAGTATATAACGAAATTCAATACCTGCAGAAAATTGGTTACTCAAAACCGTTTTATAGTCTAATTCACTAATCCATTGATCAAATTCCTGATCCTGCCAACGCAATCGCTGACTAAAGTCTAGACTACTCTGTTTCGATTCGAAAGCCTCATAAGAAATGGTTAACCATTGACGATTTGAACTTTGTGCACTTAGTTGCAATGAACTGAGTAAAATGAGGGATACTAAGGTTTTTCTAATCATTGTTTAATGATAAATGGTATAGGTAATCTGACTGAGCTCCTCATCTATTCGACTGAGATCAATTCGTTTAATTTTTTTCTGAATTTGACGCTCTAGCTGTTCTTTAATGATTACTGTATCTATCTTTTCGTCTTTGGTAAAGGGAAGCACTACCACCGTTTTAGACAACGTCTCTTTTTGGGCTACTTCGATATCTCGGTCTAACAAAACCTTCTGAGCTAACGCAATGCTCAAGGTGATTAAGATGTTAAGAGGCAGTAATTCACTCAAGGGATCAAAGGGGGCTAATGAATTAATTACAGCTAACCCAATGAAGGCAAAAAGATAGGTCATCTCTTGAGCCTTGATCGTTTCTGTTCGATAGCGAATGATACCGAATATGGCAAAAAGTCCAAGGGCCATTCCTAAATTAAGGTCAATGGTGTTTAACGTGAAACACAAGAAAAAAACGACCGTGCTTATCACAAAATAAGTATAGGTATTTCGCTTTGGGTTTTCTTTTTTAAAGCTACCAAGAGCGATAAGAAGACTTACAAATAATAAGGTAATCAAGAATCTTAGACCCAAATCCCCAGATTCTAATAGTTGAATAAAATTCATTTGTTAGGTTTGTTTAAAGTTAGTGTTAATTAATCTTTTCTACAGCGATGACGATCAAGAGTGTGAAATATTTTGTCTTTTTTTTATCACTAACCTTTCTTTCCTGTACTAGTGAATTAAAATTGGGTTCAAGCGATGCTCCTGATGGGGCCTTAAACCGTTCCAGTGATTTGCTACCTTACATTCAGATACTAACCGATGCTCCTATTTTAAATGAGCCAAAAGTAAGTGGGGAGTTGAGAATCTTCGAACGTAACGAGCTCACTCATACTCAGGCTATGGGGATTGAGTATAGAGGGTCTACCTCTTATCGCCTTTCTGACAAGAAATCATTTGGCGTCGAGATCTGGGATGAGACTGGTAATGATCTTTCTGTGGAACTCTTGGGAATGCCTGCTGAAGAAGATTGGATTCTAATGGGACAAGTTTTTAGAGCCTCAGAAAATATTCTTTTTGATACCACCTTTTTATTTCACCGTTTGGGTTATGAGATTTTTAGATCGATGGGGAATTATGCGGCCCGGTCTCGTTTTACAGAGCTCGAAATCAACGGCCAGTATCAAGGGATTTATTTACTAATGGAGAAATTGAAGCGCGATGAAAACCGAATTAATATTCAATCGATTTCTGAAATCGATAATAGTGGGGAAGCTCTTACAGGCGGATACATATTGAAAATAGATAAGACCTCAGGTAGCGAAGTAGGTACCGATCAGCCACTCGATTATTTTGATAATAACTGGGCTGATGATGCCCGATATACTGAGGCAGTGAGCTTTCGCTCTGACTTTAATATTTTCGGTGAAGAACTTCAAGAGGCACCATTCGGAGAGCCGTATCACGCTAATCAGTATTTAGAGACTTATTTTGTTTATGAGTATCCTGACTACAATCTGATTACACCTGAACAGAAGAACTATTTACAAAATGAGATTGGACAATTTGAGCGCGCCCTTCTCGCAAGAGATGGTTCGTACACCAACCTTATTGACTTGCAAAGTTTTGTGGATTACTTCATTCTCAATGAGCTAACCATGAACGAAGATGCTTATCGCTTAAGTACCTTTTTATATAAAGACCGTAATGGCCCAATTCATCTTGGGCCAGTTTGGGATTTGAATATTGGCTACCATCGAAAGTGGAACCGAGTTCCTGAATCAGATTGGATTGCAAATTACAATGACCACGTTGCCGAAGACGCATGGATGGTTCCTTTTTGGTGGGATATCCTCCTAGAAGACGACAGTTTCAAATCACTCTTAAAGAGTCGCTGGCAAACTCTTCGTTCAGGACCCCTTCAAATTTCTACCATTGAATCGCGAATCGATACAGATGTAAAAACGCTTAAAGATTCGGGGGCAATTCAGCGAAATTTTGAACGATGGACAGGTATCGATGTTGATTACGATGCTGAAATTGCTGCTCTCAAAGATTACTTAGATCGAAGAATCAATTGGATGGATCAGAAAATTACACAAATGTAAAATGCTATAAATCAGCATTTTAAAATTTTATTTTTCATTTAGTTTTCGGTTTGTGTAAAATCAGTGATCAAAAAGGTTCTACTTTTGTCTTGAATCAAAAACCCGCTATGGCAAAAAATTTAGTGATTGTAGAGTCACCGGCGAAAGCCAAGACCATTGAAAAAATTTTAGGTAATGACTTTGTTGTAGAGAGTAGTTATGGACATATCGCCGATCTGCCTGAAAGCGATATGGGTATCGATATCGAAAATGATTTTGCGATTAATTACGTAGTGAGTGATCGATCAAAACCACAAGTCAAAAAATTAAAATCTTTAGCAGAACAAGCCGAAATCGTATGGCTAGCAAGTGATGAAGACCGTGAGGGCGAAGCAATCTCTTGGCATCTAATGGAAACCTTAGAGCTTCCAGAAGCTAAGACAAAGCGTATCGTTTTTAATAGTATTACAAAATCGGCTATTGAAAGGGCTATTGAAAATCCACGTACAATTGATGGTAACCTGGTTGATGCTCAGCAAGCAAGAAGAGTCTTAGATCGTATCGTAGGCTATGAGCTTTCACCTGTTTTATGGAGAAAGGTAAAGCCAGGTCTATCTGCTGGTCGTGTTCAGTCAGTTGCTGTACGACTAATTACAGAACGCGAACGTGAAATACAAGCATTTGTCCCAGAGCCTAGTTTTAAAGTTAAAGCCTTTTTTCAGACAGCTGATCGCTCGAAATTAGAAGCCAAGGGTGCGAAAGACTTTGGTGATTTCGTTAGTGCCGAAACGTTCTTAGAACGAAATAAAACGGCTTCTTTTAGCGTTGCTTCACTCGAGAAAAAGCCTGCTAAGAAATCTCCGACAGCCCCTTTCACAACTTCGACTCTTCAACAAGAAGCCTCTAGAAAACTGTATTTCCCTGTGAGAAAAACGATGCAGGTGGCACAGCGCTTATACGAGGCGGGTCTAATTACATACATGAGAACCGATAGTGTAAATCTTTCACCAGAAGCTATTGCAATGATCAGTACCGAAATCGAAGATCAGTACGGTAAAGATTATCTTCAGGTTCGTTCGTACAATAATAAATCTAAAGGCGCTCAAGAAGCACACGAGGCCATTAGACCAACTCAGATGAGTAATAAATCACCGAATCTCGAACGGGACGAGGCACGACTTTATGAACTTATTTTCAAAAGAACGCTTGCTTCTCAAATGAGCGACGCTCAGCTAGAGCGAACTAAGGTGGGAATTGCCGCTTCTACTCATGATTATGTATTCACAGCTCAAGGGGAAATGATCACCTTTGAAGGCTTTCTAAAAGTTTATCTAGAAGGAACTTACGATCAAGACGATGAAGAAAATGGTTTATTGCCGTCTTTGAATGTCGGAGATCAGTTAGCTCTTCAAAGCCTTCATGCAACCGAGCGCTTTACTCGAGCACCTTATCGATATTCTGAAGCGTCGCTAGTTAAAAAACTTGAAGAATTAGGTATCGGTCGACCCTCAACCTACGCAGCCACAATTAGTCGTATTATGGATAAGAAATACGTCGAAAAAGGAGCCATAGAAGGTAAGGATCGCAAATACAGGGAGCTTCGATTAAGGCAAAATGAAATTACTTCAAAGACTATAGTTGAAAAGGTTGGAGCAGATAAAGGGAAGTTAGTCCCTACGGATATCGGATTTGTAGTGAGCGACTTTTTAGTCGAGCACTTTCCGTCAATTGTCGATTACCATTTTACTGCTGAGGTTGAGGAGAAATTTGATCAGATTGCTGAGGGAGCGGTTAAATGGAGAAAATTGATGAGAGAATTTTACGATGATTTTCATCCAACTGTAGATAAAGTAAAAGATACTGCCGAGCGTGCCAGTGGTGAACGTTTTCTCGGTACTGACCCAGATACGGGCCGACAAGTCATTGTTCGTTTAGGAAGATTTGGTCCTATGGCACAAATCGGTAGCCCTGCTGATGAAGAAACTCCAAGGTATGCAGGCCTGCTTCCGCACCAATCGATTACGAGCATCACTTTCGAAGAGGCCCTTGATCTTTTTAAGCTTCCTAGAACGCTTGGAGAGTACAATGGAGAAACTCTTGAGGCCAACATTGGACGATTCGGACCCTATGTGAAGTATGGGAAGAAATTCGTCTCTATGGGTAAAGAAGATAGCGCTTTTGAGATCACTTTAGATCGGGCTATTGAACTTGTGAAAGCAAAAGAATTAGCCGATGCACCAATATTTGAATATGAAGGACAAGGAGTTACCAAGGGTACAGGACGATTCGGTCCATTTATCAAATGGAATGGCCTTTTTATCAATGTAAATAAGCGCTATGACTTTGACCATCTCACTGAGGCTGATATGGTTGCCCTTATTGAGGAGAAGAAGATTAAAGAACGCGAAAAATTAATCGCTTCATGGCCTGAAGAAAATATTAGAATTGAGAAGGCTCGATGGGGTAGACATCACATTCTTAGTGGAAAATTAAAGGTTGAACTAGGTAAGGAAATAGATGCAACTGCGATAAGTCTTGAAGAGGCTAAGTCGCTATTAGCAGCGGCAAAACCGGCCAAGAAAACGCGTAAAAAACCATCGGCTAAAAAGTAACGTCAATGACCTTTGATTTTCTTCAGCCAATAAGTGACTCAGTATTAGCTCACAATGAGCTCCAACCTAATCAGAGCCTAGGTAAGCAATTTGTAAAACATACGGCTAAGTCGGGTCTTCCTGAAATTACTAGTGGATCACTAGTTCTTGTAACGGTCGAGGAACAGCGTACGGCTTTTGGAAAACGAACCGAAACCTTCGATGCTTCAGCTTTTCGAAATGCCTTGTATCCGCTATTCATGGGTAATTGGGCGGTGAATTTAATTGACTTGGGTTCGATTACCGCTGGTGACACTCTAGAAGACACAGAATACTTATTGACTACGGTAGTATCTGAATTATTAAAAGAAGATTGTACGCTGATTGTCATCGGTGCAGTGCAAGGACTGACCTATGCCACCTATCGCGGATTCGACGGTTCGGGTAAAATGGTACACCTTGCCCATGTAGATTGTAAGTTTGATTTAAGTATCGGAGAAGAGTTGGTTGCCCCTGAAGCTTATCTGTCCCGAATCATTACTCAGCCACCCAATCATCTGTATCATTTAACACAAATGGGCTATCAATCCTACTTCGTGGTACAAGAAGAGCTCGATTTACTTGATCAGTTGCATTTTGAGTTGTACCGTTTAGGTACGCTAACTTCTGATATCAAAGGTGTAGAGCCGCTGCTACGATCAGTAGATCTTTTGAGTGTTGATATGAAAAGCGTTGAGGCAAGTGCTCTTGGAGCGATTAATGAGGCTTCACCCAACGGATTTACAGGCCGTGAGATTTGTGCCCTTATGCGTTACGCTGGAATAGGTGATACGGTTAAGGTTGCCGGAATTTATGAGTTAGTCAATAATGCTAAATCCAATGCACTCGCAGCACAGATGGTTTGGTATTTTATGGAAGGATTTTCACTTCGTATTTATGAGGAACCAACAGCAGAAAATCCTGATTTTTTAAAATTCAATGTTCCGACAGATACAGAGCATCTTGTTTTTTATAAATCTCTTCGAACCGAACGATGGTGGCTACAGGTGCCAAAAGGAAATTTCGAACAGGCGGCTAGACCAACTGATAAGCCTCTTTTGGTTTCTTGCCTCGAGTCAGATTACCAAAAGGCATTAAACAATGAAGTTCCCGAACGTTGGATGTCAGCTTTCAAAAGATCGATGCAGTAAATTGTTATATTTGATAATCGTACCACAGAAATACGTTATGAAGTTGAAAGCCCGCACTATTTCAAAGATTCTTTTTCTATTCTGTTCCTTTTTTTTTGTTGCTGAGACAACTGCTCAAAAAGGTCCTTTTGACTTACGTAAACCAAAAGGTTCGGAGGACGTGATGATTGGTCCGTTCAGTGGAACATTTACAATGGGTACAATAGATGATCCCTACGGAGTAAAAGACGCTCCGAGAAAAGAGGTAACTATAAAGAAGTTTTTAATTGATGAGTCTGAGGTTTCTAACAAAGAATACCGTCGATTTGTGAAGTACGTACGAGATTCGATCACTCGTACGAAGTTGGCTCGGCTTGCTGAAGATTTAGGCCTCACGGCAGAAGATGAAGGTATTGGGCGTTATGCCTTTTTGCCGCTTGATACAGCGAAAGTAGCCGACAAATATTACTACGAAAATTACCTTTTATTCAGCGATGATATTTATGCGGGCAGAAAACTCAATTGGGATGTTGACTTAGAGTGGGAGCCTGAGAGATATCCGGATATTTATTACGCCGAGATTATGGATTCGATCTTTCTTGAAAAGTGGGAAACCTATAACGGAAAGCGCATGCTCGATGTAAAACAATTAAAGTATAAATACACTTGGTTTGATGCAAAAGCAGCGTCTAAGAATCCCAAGCAAAACCCGATTGACTTTGTTCGTGAAGAAGTAGTATCCGTTTATCCTGACACATTAGCTTGGATGAAAGATTTTGAATATTCACTTAACGAGCAGATGTTCACAGAATATTTCTGGCATGAACAATACGATAATTTTCCGATTGTAGGAGTGAATTGGGAGCAGGCCAAAGCTTATTGCGACTTCAAGACTCGTGCGATTAATGAAAATTATGAAAAGCTTGGAAAGCCAGCGGTGCCTGCTTATCGTCTACCAACGGAGGCTGAATGGGAATTTGCCGCTCGTAATGGAGACTCAGATTTAATTTACCCGTGGGAGGGAGAAAACCTAATTCACAAGAATAACGGTTACAAGGCTAATTTTAAACCTGATGACGGTTATGACGCGGATGGCGAAGTATATGCAGCCAAGATTAAAGATCCGAAATACTTTCATCCTGGGAGTTCAAAGCTTTACCATATTGCCGGTAATGTAGCAGAGTGGACGGCTTCGACTTATAACCCTGACAGTTATGAGTTCACCTCTCCACTAAATCCCAATTATGTTGATCCAGAGAATCCAAAAAAGACCATACGTGGGGGATCATGGAAAGATATCGCATACTTCATCAGGGTAAGTACCCGTGATTACGAACATAAAGATTCAGCACGTGCCTATATTGGTTTCAGAACCGTACGCGATTACGTGCCCGCTAAACTTGACAATTAAAGATCATTGATATGCTTTCGAAAAAAACAATGAATATGGCTTACGGTCTCGGCGCATCCGTCGTGATCTTAGGAGCACTTTTTAAGTTAACTCACTTTGAAATAGGATTTCTTAATGGGTCTGTGTTATTGAGTATAGGCTTGATCACTGAAGCAATAATCTTTGGGATTTCTGCTTTTGAACACCCTCAAGAAGATTATGATTGGTCTAAAGTGTATCCTCAATTAAAGGGCAGTGAAAAAGGTGTTGAGCCTGAAACCCCAGAGGGATTACTTTCTAAGAGAATTGATGCGTTACTTAATGAAGCCAAGGTTGATGTAGGTCTAATGAAGCGATTAGCTGAAAGTATTGAAAATTTCGAGCAGCTAGCCAAGCAAATACAGCCTTCGGTTGAGGCTTTAGGTCAAACTGAAAAATACGCCCAGGAATTGGCTAAGACGACATCGCATCTTCAGGCTTTGCAGAACATGTACGCTTCACAAGTAGAAACGAATACTCAGAGAACGAATCTTGATAAAGAACTGGCTGAGCAAACAGAGCTGCTTAAATCTCAACTTATTCCTTTAGTAGAAAACATTAAAGAACTCAATGCAGTTTATAGTGGCATGTTAAGTGCCCTTAAGAAATAAATATGGCTACAGCACTAGGACCAAGACAGCGCATGATTAATCTCATGTACCTTGTATTTATCGCAATGCTCGCGTTGAATATGAGTAAAGAGGTGCTATCTGGATTTGGCTTACTCAATGAGAAATTTGAAGGTAATGTAGAGAAGACAGCTGTGAGTAATACTCAGTATTTACTTTCGTTACAGCAGAAGGCTAGTGAAAACCCTGCCAAATTTGGTCCTCTCTACGAGAATGCCTTAGATTTAGAAACGGCCGCAACTGAATTTTCCTCTTACCTTGAAACTTTGAAAACGGGGATGTTAGCCACTGTAAAAGACCCTTCTGATTATGAGGTGATGGATTTGAGTAACTATCTAGACGCTGAGTTTTTCAAAGGGGAACGCTTAACTGAAGAAGGAGAAGAGTTTATCAGTCGTATTGATTCTTTTAAAAATGAACTTTTGCGACTAATCCCAGATGAAAATGAAACACTTAGGGCCTCAGTTCTTGAGCGGTTTGAAACTGGCGATCGGGAGCATCAAGTGATGAACCGTGATGGACAAAAATTAGGTTGGTTAAACTATCATTTCGAAGGATTCCCACTCGTTGCTTCGCTTACAAAAATTAGCGCGATGCAATCAGACATAGAAGGTACTGAGCAAGAAGTTTTACAATCCTTGCTTGAAGGTCAATTGACTAGAGAGGTGTCTATGACAAACTATACCACCCTTTTAGAACAATCAAAAGGGGCGTATTTTTCAGATGAGTCTTTTGATGGGGCCATTGTCCTCGGACGAAAAGACGGTACCACTCGTCCCAACGAGGTTGATTTGAAATTAGACGGTGTTACTCTAAGTGCAGATAAAGATTTTTTCATTGAAGAGGGTCGAGTTCGATTAAGTGTAGCTGCCGGTAACCCCGGAGACCATAAGCTAGAGGGTCGCTTATTATTTTTAGAAAGCGGAGCAAAAACAGAAGTGCCAGTTAACTTATCGTTCTCAACCATTGCTAAACCGAATACCGCAGTTATATCAGCGGACAAAATGAATGTGGTATATCGCGGGGTAGATAACCCTATGACGATATCGATTCCAGGAATCCCGAATAATAAGGTCAAGGCCACAGCCCCAGGACTAAAGTCTTTAGGCGGTAGCAGCTATACGGTTAGGCCTTCACGCGGAGCGTTTCTGAGGATTGAAGCTAAAGGCGAGCTACCTGATGGCAGTCAAGTGACTACCACTACCCAATTCAGAATCAAAGATGTTCCGGCGCCAAGCGGAACGGTTAGAGGTGAGTTTGGAAGTCTTCGAATGTCTCGTTCTGAACTTGAAAAAACGATTGTGGGAGCAGAGCTTGTAGATTTTGATTTTGATTTACCCATTGCTGTAAGCGGTTTTAAAATGAAGATCCCAAATCAACCTACCCTAGAGATTAAGGGTAGTCGAATGGACTCAAGAGCAGTCTCAGCGATTCGTAGAGCTTCTCGGGGGGATATCGTTAGAATTTTTGATATCAAAACCTATCCGACTACAGATACCTCATATTTTTTGAAGCCTGCTGCGCAGGTAATTGTTGAAATTATTAATTAACCACTGCGATGAGAGTTTTTTTAGTATTGGCTTTAACCCTATCATTTACCTCTGTTGTTACCGCTCAAGGAAATGCTAAACTATTCCAGGTTCCAAAGACAGAAGATAAAATGTTAGCACCGGATGATAACGAGTCGATCATTAGGTACGAAAATGTAGCCGATCGCTCGATCCTATGGTCGAAAATCGTCTTAGAGAAGATTGATCTAGAAGCGGATGCGAATAAAGTACTTTACTATCCGGTAGACACCCTACGTACTGAAAAGCGTTCGCTGTATTACA